>JAYUYE010000288.1:0-4858 GCA_043752985.1 Myxococcales bacterium | reverse complement strand
GCGCAGCCACGGGCCGTGGCGCAACCGGCGTCGGCGTCCCGGCGATCGGCCGCCCGGGAACGATGATCGGCTTGCTCGGCGTCGGTAACGGCTTGGCGGGACGCACCGGTGCCGGACCACGGCGCGGACGCTCGTCGTCATCGTCGTCGTCGGCGTGCTCGGCATCGATCGCCGCGATCGCTTCGACGTCATCGTCATCGACGATGATCGACTTCTTCTTCTTCGGCGGAACGATGACGGCCGGGACCTTCACGCCGACGTCGTCGTCGTCATCGTCGTCATCATCCTCCTTGTCATCGTCATCGTCGTCATCATCGACGCCGAGGATCTTGACCGGCTTGACGCCGTCGTCCTCCTCTTCCTCTTCGTCCTTCTCTTCCTCGTCCTTGCCCCACGGGGGATCCGATCCGCCGCGCCAGCCCCCGGCCTCGGCGTCATCATCCTCGTCGGCATCCTCGTCCTTCTCCGCGGGGACGACCTCTTCTTCTTCGCCGGTCCAGTCATCGCCAACCGGCGTCGGCGTGACGGCGTCCTCGACTTCATCGACGTCGGCGTCGTCGGCGACCTCTTCCTCGTCGTCGGCATCGTCGTCGTCGTCCTTGGCTTCTTCTTCGTCGTCCTCGTCCTCGTCCTTGTCGGCACGCAGGGGACCACCACCCACCAGCCACCCCGGAAGCTTGATCGTCGTTTCAATCACATCAGTGCGCATGGACTGGATTCCTTGCGGGGATTCTAAGCATGCGGATACACAGGTGTGTCAACTCAGTGAGCACCCTTTAGCAATACCTCGTAGGAGAACGCCGCGTGCTACACGAGTGCGGCGTGGTTCTGCGAGCCTTCATCCTCGTTCTCCTGAGCGTACTCGGCACACTGACTCCGGCTCGGGCGGACCGCGGCAGCTATCACGCGACCGTGGGTGGCGACATCGCCTTCACCGACAACGTGTTCTCGGAGCAGCGCGGTCGTCAGGACGGCGATCTGTTCTTCCAGGTCCGACCTGGTCTCCTGTTCAGCTACGGCATTCCGCGGATCATCCAGGACCTCAGCTTCGAGGCCGAGGTCACCCAGTACGCGCTCCACGGTGAAGAAGCATCGCTGGCCGGTCGTGGCACGTACCGCGTGTTCTTCCTGACCGGCCCGCGCTCCGAGCTCTCGTTGACGGTCAACGGAGGCACGGGCGTGCTGAGCTCGTTGACCGCGCGTTCGACCTCCGACCAGCCGCCGATGATCGAGCTCCAGCCCGTCGGTAACCCTCAGTTCAAGTCGGCCGACGCGAGCGAGTACGGCTCGTACATCGCCTCGCGTTACTACCGGCTCTCGGAGCGCATCTTCGCGCGGGCGAGCGAGACCGACGACAACAACACCGAGACTCCGACCGTCATCACCGCCGCAGAACTAGGTGCCTCGATCGGTATCGAGCGCCGGTTCAAGGTCAGCTCGATCTCGCTCGACGTCGGAGGTTCCGCGCTGCGCCTCGAGCGCGTCGCAGCGATGGGCGCCGTGATCCCGAGCCGGCTCGATCAGCAGCTCAATCCGCGCATCCGCGCCGCCTACCGCCGGGACATCGACCGCAAGCTCAGCGCGAATGTCGACGGCGGCCTCGTCTACGTGATCCCGTTCGGCAGGGATCCGTATAACCCGGACGATTCGCCGCGCCGCCGCGGCATCTTTCCGGTCGTTGGCGCGCAGCTCGCCTACACCGATGTGTTCGGCGTCTCGACGCTCTCGCTCCGTCGTGACGTCTCGCCGAACCTCCTGATCGCCCAGAACACCGTCAGCGATGTCGCCGTGATCTCCGCGGCCATCCCCGTTCCCTGGCGGGAGGACAACCGCCGCCGCGCCCCGAAGCTCATCGCGCTCGGCTCGATCGCCGCAATGCGGACGCAGCTCGTCGATCCGGTGACCTCCCAGCTCGCGCGCTCGTTCGCCGTCGGCCGCGTCGACGTCGGCATCCAGTACTCGGTACGCCCGGGGTTCTCGTACACGTTCCGTTACGAGCTGATGATCCAGTCGTCGAACCGCAACGTGGAATCCGAGATGATTGTCCCGGGCTTCGTCCGCAACACGTTCTACTTCTCCTTCAAGTACCGCTGGCCGGAGGAGGTCGCGATCGCGGTGCCGAAGCGCCGCGGTCAGGCAGTCCGCGCCGACGCCGGTGACGCGTCACCGCTCGGTGCCGAGCCCGTGATCCCCGATCTCCTCGAAGAAGAAGAGGGCGGCGGCGAAGGCGATCGCTAGCGACAGACCGCGGGCATGTCAGCTCGCGGAGCTCGTCGACCTTCACCAGTCCCGACTCGATCGACGACAGCGTGAGCTGCGCCAGCCGAGAGCCGCGAGCTGGTCGAGTGCATCGTCGAACCGCGAGCCGCCGGCGGCGCCCTGGCTACTCGACCTGCCGGTTCGCTCACGCGATGACCAAATCCGCCGCCGGTATGCCGCCAAAGCTCGTGTTCCACGCCACCGCGTACCCGGTCACGTGCCGCAGCGCGATCCGGTCGCCGACCGCGAGCCGCTCGGGCGCCACGGTCCATTCGCCGATGACATCCTCCTCGTAACAGGTCGGCCCGACCACGAGCACGCCGCGCCCAACGCCCGGGTGCGGTGCCGCGCCGACCAGCTCGACCTGACTCCACCGCAGGTGACAGATCCGCGACAGATCGATCACGCGCAGCGACCGATCTACGAGCTCGCGCGCGACGACGATTCTCCCGCACGCAAACCCGGCCTCCTCGGTGACGCGCCGGCCAGGTTCGATGAGCAGCTCGATGCTGGATGGAATTGCGGCCCGGATCTCGGCGAGTGCCACCGCAAGATCCGCGATGCCATGCCACGCGCCACCGAGGTTGAGGAACGCCGGCGTGAGCTCCGCGTCTGCTGCGGCGGCGAGCACGGCGCGCGCGGTTGCCAGGACTCGTTCGGCCGTCGTCGCCGTCACGGGACCGTGATGGACGTGGAGCCCGACGGGGCGACCCGCAGCGGCGCGCACGAGCTCGCGAAGCGCTGGCGGATCAACGCCGAACCGCGAGCGCCGGTGACCGCTACCATCGAGCACGGCGCCGACGGCAGGATCCCGCCCGGTGATCGACGCGCTGATCCGGACCGCGATCTCGACGTGCGCGGGTGCGGCGGCGATCTGATCCGCCGTCTCGCAACCCACGATCACGCGTCCACGATCCGGCGCGATCGCACGGCCGCTCGGATCGTAGATCGACAGCACGCGCGCAGGTGGCAACTCGGCGATCTCGCCGGCGCTCGCTGCATCGAAGCCGTCGAGGATCTCGCCGGCGAGGGCGCGCACGTCGGCATGCGGGAACGACTTCGCGGCGAACAGGGCGGTGATTCCGTTCGCGCGCGCCGCACTCGCGATCGCGCGCAGATTCGCCTCGATCCGTGCGCGGTCGAACACCAGCGCCGGTCGCTCGCAGCGCTCGATCGCCGCGCCGATCGCGGGGGGCAGGTCCGCTCTCACATGCGCAGCGTATCAGCCACGACTGCGGCGACGGCACCCGTGGGCACCGTCCCCAGCTCGGGGCGCGCTCACTTGCGCAGCGTGCCCGGGGTGAGGAGCTCGCTCGAGTCGGCGGCGGGCGGTGGTTGCTTGCGTGCCGGTGGCCGGGCGAATTCGTCGTCGGTCGCAGGTGCGGTGCGCGGCGCCATCCGTTCGGGCGGCCGCTCGTCGGCTGGCGGTGGCGGTGCCGGTTCGGCTGCCGGCGTGCTCGCGGTCTTTGCGTTCTGGTGTGCGTTCGGGCCGCCCGACACGATGACGTAGGTCAGCGGCACGCCGAGACCGAGGCCGATCAGGATCGCTCCGCGCCAGCGCAGCCCGAGGCGACCCTTGATCATGAAGATGCCGCTGATCGCGAGGTAGAGCAGCATGATCGCGTAGAGGTCGGCCATGTACGTCCAGGCCTTCTTGCCTCGGTTGTAGTGGAGCCAGTTCGCCGCGCGCAGGAAGAACCGAGGCTTGCGGGCCTGCACGGTGAGGGTGTCGCCGATCGCGGTGACCTGCGCGCCGCTCGAGTACGAGAGACGGATCTCGTCGCCCGCGCGAAACACGTCGTCGGGTTTACCGGTACCCGCGGCATCGGTGACGATCTTGACGGCTGCGTCGTCGGGCAGGTCGACCGCGATCGGTGTGATCGTGAGCGTCTTCTCGACCGACGTGAAGTTGGGGTCCCAGTCGGCGATGTGATTGATCGCGAGTCCGGACGCCGCGTAGATCAACGTGAAGCCGACGGCGAGGTAGCCGAAGTCGCGATGGACGGCGCGGAGCCAACCACGCCAGCGCTTCTTGATCAGGGAACCGAGACCCGAGGACTGTTTCTTGGTCGCTGTCTTGTCGACGGCGACGACCTCGGCGACCTCAGCCATAGCGCTCTTCTTTCCACGGATCGGCGTGGTTGTGATAGCCGCGGACTTCCCAGTAGCCGGGGTCGTCCTTGGTCACGAACCTCACGCCGGTGATCCACTTCGAGCTCTTCCAGAAGTACAGATCAGGCACGAGGCCACGCACCGGTGCTCCGTGCTGGAGCGCGAACGGCTTGCCGTCGAGGCGATACGTGATGAGCGCGTTGTCCGCGGTGGCTTCCTTGAGCGGGATGTTCGCCGTGAAGCCGTGCGCCGCTTCGAGGATGACGTACTTGCAGTCACCCTTGATGCCGGCCTTCTCGGCGAGCAGCGAGATCTGGACGCCCTTCCACAGGCCACCGAGCATCGACCAGCCGGTGACGCAGTGCACGTCGGCTTCCTTCTGGACCTGGGGCAGCTTGAGGAGGCCCGCGTAGTCGAGATCGAACGGCGTCTTCACGTTGCCGTGGATCTTGAGCTTGAACGTGCGCGCGTCGCCGTCACCTTCGTC
>JAYUYE010000287.1:0-1838 GCA_043752985.1 Myxococcales bacterium | reverse complement strand
TACGAAGCCGCATAAGTCGTTCATTGACTTAACCAAGGAGCTTCTCATGCGCATGCTGTCCATCGCCTTCCTCTCCACGTTCACCCTGTTCGCCGCATGCGGCGACGACGAGTCCGGTTCTTCCCCTGATGCGCCGCCGTCCGGTCCGGTCTCCATCGTCGCCACTGCGCAGGCCACGCCATCGCTCTCCACGCTCGTGGCGGCCGTGCAGTTCGCCAGCGACAACAACGACCTTGTCGACCTTCTCGCGAACCCCGGGTCCCTCACGGTTTTCGCACCGACCAACGCTGCCTTCGATGCTCTCGCCGTCGAGCTCACCGGCACCGCGGGCGCCACCGGCGCGGACCTGTTGACCGCCGCGAACAAGCCACTGCTCCGGACCGTGCTCCGGTATCACGTGCTGACGACCAAGGTGACGGCCGCCGCGATTCCGTTCGGCCGTCCGATCACCTCGGCACAGGGATCGATCTTCAAGATCGACACGGGGTCACCGCCCAAGATCAAGGACGGTCGTAACCGCATCTCGAGCATCACCACGACCGACGTCGAAGCCACGAATGGCGTCGTTCACCTGATCGACAAGGTCATTCTTCCATCCGACAAGAACATCGTCCAGACGGCCCAGGCCCTCGCTGCCGCGAACCCTGGCGAGTTCAAGATTCTCGTGGAGGCGGTCGTCGCGGCGAACCTCGTCACCACGCTCAGCGGGCCCGGACCGTTCACCGTCTTCGCGCCGACCGACGCAGCGTTCGCAGCCCTGCTGACGGAGCTGGGAATCACCAAGCAGGCGCTGCTCGCGAACACCGCGCTCCTGACCCGCGTGCTCACGTATCACGTGGTTGCGGGCCGCGTGCTGAAGGCAGAGGTTCCGATCGGCGCGCCGATCACGACCGTCGAGACGGGTACGTTCTCGGTGAGCGGAACCCTGCAGATCACCGACGAGCGCGCTCGTGCCTCGGGCATCGTCGCGACCGACACCTTTGCCACGAACGGCGTGATCCACGTGGTCGACAAGGTCCTGCTCCCCGGCACCAACTAGACGGAGGCCGGCAGCACGCCGACGCGATGGGTGCCCACGGTGAGATCGACACCCGCGGTTGCAACAGCGGATATCGCCAGCTCGCTACCTCCGTATCCCAGAGCTCAAGGCGAGCGCCCAGAAGCTGATCAGCGACGCGTACGCTGCGCGTTCGAAACGCTAGATCCGCTGCAAGCCTCGCTAGATCCTCGAGGTTGCGCACGGAAGGTTGCACGGGCGGCCACCCGGTGATGCGGCGTCACAGCAGCAACCTGGAGGTCGATGTTGGTCAGGGCGACGAAGTTCGTGCTCCCACCCTGAACAGCGTTTCGACTACGGTGCCGGCCATGAAGACGCTCGCCGCAGTTGCCCTGCTCGTTCTCGTGTCGACCGGCTGCGCAGCGAAGGGCGGCAGCACCGTCGCTCGCGCCCCCGCGCGCCAGCTCGACGCAGCCACGCAGCAGGCCGACCACGGCGACCTCTCGCGTCCGATCGGCCAGCGCTAGCGAGCGAAGCCCGCGCGCAGGATCGCCTCGGCGGTCTTGAGTGCGGTCACTCGTGTCGTGGGGTCCGCGGGCAACGCAGCGACCAGCGCACCGAGTGGTTTCTTCGCCTTCCGATTATCGATCAGCGCCTGAGCAAGGCCGCGGACAACGTCTCCCGGATCCACGCCGGGGAGCTCGATCGGTCCTGGCTTGAGCGACGGCATCTCCCGCCAGCGCGCCACGGCGTGCAGCAGCGGCGCCTGCTCGGACCACAGCGTCGTCAGCTCCTGCAATCCGAGCGCGCGACCCGCGAGCTGCTCGCCGAGCGCGGCGAA
>JAYUYE010000286.1:0-1839 GCA_043752985.1 Myxococcales bacterium | reverse complement strand
ACAAGCTGTTCATCTCGAACCTCGGTATCGCCGATCACGCAACGGTGATCGCGTCGACAGAGCCCGGCCTCGGCAGCGCCGGCCTGACCGCGTTCTGGGTCCCACTCGATGCTCCGGGTGTCACGGTCAAGCCGATGCATGCGATCGCAGCGCACCCGATCGGTTCACTCGAGCTCCGCGGCGTGCAGATTCCGGCGGCCGCGCGAATTGGAGAGGTCGGGCAGGGCATGAAGCTCGCGATGCAGACGCTCGATGCATTTCGCGTCTCGGTCGGTGCGGCGGCCGTCGGCATGGCGCGGCGCGCACTCGACGAGGCGCTCGGTTTCGTCACGCGGCGCAGTCAGTTCGGCAAGCTGCTCAGTGAACAGCAGCTCGTGCAGGCGCACCTCGCCGACATGATGGTCGACCTCGATAGCGCACGGCTGCTCGTGCTGCGCGCGGCATACGCAAAGGACACCACGAACGCGAAGGTCACAACCGAGGTCTCGATCGCGAAGCTCGGTGCGACGGAGGCAGCGTCGCGCGTGATCGATCGCGCCGTCCAGCTGCTCGGCGGCCGCGGCGTGATGGCCGGTGCTGTCGTCGAACAGCTGTATCGCGCGATCCGGCCGCTCCGGATCTACGAGGGCACCAGCGAGATCCAGCGCACGATCATCGGACGCGCGATGGCGAAGGGGGCGATGTGAGCGGCCCCGTGTTCCCCGAGGAGTTCAACCTCGCCGACTACTTTCTGTTCGATCGACTCGCCGACGGCAAGGAAGACAAGGTCGCGCTGCGGTTCGGCGATCGCTCGTGGACGTATGCCGAGGTCGCCGATCGCTCGCGCGCACTCGCCCGCTATCTCGTCGATGCGGGCCTGCGCCCCGAGCAGCGCGTCTACATCGTGCTGCCCGATCTGCCGCCGTTCGCGTGGAGCATCTTCGCGACCCTCGCTGCCGGCGGCGTCGTCACGATGGGCAACTCGATCGCGCCGATCGACGACCTTCGCAACGTGCTCGAGTACGTGCGCGCCACCGTGCTGATCACGACGCCTCAGGTCGCGACCTGGCTCGCGCCGCACTTCGCGAGCCTCCCGGACCTGGAGGTCGTCCTGCTCGTACCCGATGCAGCGACCGATGAGAACCCCGAGGCAGAGGTGCCGGTGCCTGCCATGCAGAAGCGGTGCGATACCGTGAGCGGCGCGATCGCGAAGGGCCGCGAGCTCACGAACTCGCTCCCCCGGGTCCGGCGCGATGACCCGGCGATCTGGCTGTTCACGTCGGGCTCGACCGGCCGGTCGAAGGCGGCGATGCACAGCCACCGCGACTTCGCATTCAACACCGAGGTGTTCGCGAAGCGGACCGTCGGCTACCGCGAGGACGACGTCTGCGTCAGCGTGCCTCGGCTGTTCTTCGGCTACGCGACCGGGACCAACCTGTGGTTCCCGTTCGCGGTCGGCGCGACGGTGGGGCTGTTCAGCGAACGTCCAACCGCGGCGAGCATCGCGAACGCGATCGCGCGCTATCGTCCGACGATCGTGACGAACGTGCCGACCATGCTCGGCAAGCTCCTCGATCTTGATGACGAGCGACGCGCGAAGGGCGAGCCGGCTCTCGATCTGTCGTGCGTGCGGTTTCATCTGTCGGCCGGCGAGGCGTTGCCCGAGCCCCTGATGCGGCGATTCGTCGATCGGTTCGGTGGCGAGGTCTACGACGGCATCGGATCGGCGGAGATGTTCCACATCTACTGCTCGAACCGTCCCGGCGACGTGATGCCGGGCTCGCTCGGTCGCGTCGTCGACGGCTACACGTTGAAGATCCTCCCCGAGGAGGCCGATGGTGCTGGCGCCCCCGCGCTACC
>JAYUYE010000285.1:0-4865 GCA_043752985.1 Myxococcales bacterium | reverse complement strand
GTGTGCCGGGTGGCGTGATCGACCGGCGTGGCGTGACGCTTGCGCTGAATACGGGCATGGCCGAAGGATCTCGCCCGTCTATCGATCCCGATGATCTGCAGCACGTCGCCGGTGCGACGCCGCTGTCGCGCACTGTCGTGTTTCGACCACAGCGGCGGCATATCTGGCTGACGGTGCCGTCGGGCTACGTGCTGCTCATCTGCCTGTTCTTGCCAGCGCTGAAGTTGTGCAGCTCGGGAGAAGCATTCTCGATGGTGACGATTCCGTTCATGTGGCCGCCGTACGTGATCGGCATCTTGATCGCGCTCGCGGCGGCGGCGCGGGGAGAGGATGTGCGCGCGTACGGTCGTGCGGTGTTCTTGATGATCCGGATCAGCGCGTTCGGACTCGGTGGATCGCTGCTGTTCGAGATGATCGACGGGCAGGTCGGCGCGGCGGCGTTGATCGTGATCGGGCTCGCCTTCCTCGCGTTCATGGCAACGTGGCGCGCGCCGAGCGAGCGCGCGGTCGCAGCGAACAGCGCGATGGCGGCGACCGGAACATTTGCGCTGACGCTCGCGATCGCGCTCGAGCCACTCGCCGTGTGGGGGGCGCACGTCACCGTGATCACCGCCGGCGTGATGCTCGCGGGGACGCTGGCGTGGTGCCTCGAAGTCCTCGTACGGCCCAGCGGGAGCTGACGTAGCGGGTGCGCAATTCGCGCAACCGGGGTGCACAAGTTGGCATTGAGGTTTGTTCGGTATGGGTGTCCATTCGGTGTCGGAGGGACCCACCATGCGCACGATCTCTGCGTTCGCGATGTTCTTGATTGCGTGCGGACCACCGCAGAGCCCAGGCACCGGCGGCGGCGACGACGAGCCGGGCGGCGGCATCGACGCACCGAACGGTGGGATCGACGCCGACGAGGCACCGATCGATGCGCCGACGTGCGGCGCGCAGATGCAGATGATCGGCGTGGTCAACCTCGGCGATCCGCCGGACCTGCTCGTCGTGCTCGATCGATCGGGGTCGATGTCGTCACCTCCGCAGGTGTTTCCGCCGACGTTCGTCTCGAAGTGGCAGACGATGCGGACGTCGCTGACCAGTGTCGTCACGACGAAGCAGCAGCAGATCAAGTTCGGCTTGCTCGAGTTCCCGAGTGACGACAACTGCGCGGCCACCGCGGCACCGAAGGTCAACATCGCGCTCGGCGCCGCGCCCGGGTTCACCAGCTACTTCCAGTCGCGGCAGCCGAACGGCAACACGCCGGCGCACGTCGGGCTGGCGTCGGCGCTGACCTACTACAACTCGATCCCGGTCAATCCCGCGGGACGCTACGTGCTGTTCGCCACCGACGGTCTGCCGAACTGCGGCGGCGGCGATCCCAACGTGGCGAGTGATGCGGCCACTGTCGCCGCGGTGACCGCGCTGCACACCGCGGGGATCAAGACGTTCGTGCTCGGGTTCGGCATGTTCGGCGGGGGCGGCATCCTCAACCAGGCGGCCATCGCGGGCGGCAAGCCCAAGCCGGGGGCCACGAAGTACTACGAGGCAACGAGTGCGATGGAGCTCGACATGGCGCTGCAGGCGATCGCTGGCGGCATCATCATCCCGACGTGTAGCTTCCAGCTGCAGAGCGCGCCGCCCGACCCCGCCAACGTCACGGTGACGATCAACGGGACGCCGGTCCCGCGCTCGCCGTCGCATGGCAACGGGTGGGACTACCACCCGGACGCGATGACGATCACGTTCTTCGGGACCTACTGCAGTCAGATCATGGGTGGGGCGACCACCGACGTCAGCTTCGTGTACGGCTGCCCCGGACCGATCATCAATTAGCGCTTGCTTCCATTGGTGTCGTGTATACACTAACACGATGCAGCAGGTCCTGATCCCTGGCCGCGGCCACCCGTACCTCGACGGTGACAGCCTCGATCAATCCGCACCGCTGGTGTGGACGATTCCCGACGTGATGAGCGCCGACGAGTGCGCCGATGAGATCACCCGGATCGAGCAGCTCGGCCCCGCGGCCGCGCCGATCTCGACCCCGCGCGGCTTCGAGATGCGACCGGACGTCCGCAACAACGAGCGCGTGATGTTCGACGACGTCGACCTCGCGGCGCGCCTGTTCGCGCGGGTCCGGGAGTCGCTACCTCCGGTGCTCTCGGGCATGCGTGCGGTCGGGGCGAACGAGCGGTTTCGCTGCTACCGCTATCAGCCGGGCCAGCAGTTCGCGGCGCACTTCGACGGCTCCTACGTGCGCGATGCGGACGAGTGCAGCCTGCTCACGCTGATCATCTACCTCAACGAGGAGTTCGGAGGTGGGCGCACGGCGTTCCTCGACTTCGACCTCGAAGCCATTCCCAAGACAGGGACGGCGCTGGTATTTCAGCACCTGCTCCTCCATGAAGGCTGCACGGTGACCTCCGGCGTCAAATACGCGATGCGCTCGGACGTGATGTACCGCAGGTAGCGCCTGCGTCGGCGATCGCCGATAACACAGGGATGCAGCTCCAGCTTGCTCCCGAGGTCGAGGCCGCCCGTGATCGCGGCACCGCGATCGTCGCGCTCGAATCGACCCTGATCGCCCATGGCTTTCCGTCCCCCGACAACCTCGCCGTCGCGCGCGAGCTCGAAGACACCGTGCGCAAGGGCGGCGCGGTACCGGCGACGATCGCGATCATCGACGGCAAGGCCTGCATCGGCCTGACCGCGGAGCAGCTCGAGCGGGTCGCGAAGCAGGGCGCGACTCTCGCCAAGGCCGGCGCCACCGACCTCGCGGTCCACGTCGCCCGTGGCAGCTCGGCCGCGACCACGGTCAGTGCGACCGCGGCGCTCGCCGCGCGCGCCGGGATCCGGGTGTTCGCGACCGGCGGCATCGGCGGTGTCCATCGTGGCGACACCGGCGATGTCTCGCACGATCTGTTCGCGCTCGCCGCGACGCCGATCGCGGTGGTCTCGGCGGGCGCCAAGGCGATCCTCGATCTTGCCCGCACGCTCGAGATGCTCGAGACGCTCGGCGTTCTCGTCGTCGGTTATCAGACGAGCGAGCTGCCCGCGTTCTACACGCGGACCTCGGGCCTCGCGCTCGAGCATCGCGCCGATACCGCGACCGACCTCGCCGCGATCGTCAAGATGCACTGGGAGCTCGGGGGACGCGGCATCCTCGTCGCGAACCCGATCCCCGAGGCGGCCCAGCTCGATGCGGGCACGATCGCGAGTGCGATCGAGCGCGCAGTCGGCGACGCGGCCCGCGCCAAGATCACGGGCAAGAAGCTGACGCCGTTCCTGCTCGCAAAGCTGGCCGAGGTCACCGGCGGAGATTCGGTCAAGGCCAACCGCGCGCTCGCGATCCATGACGCGGTGATCGCCACCGAGCTCGCCGTGGCGCTGGTCCCGAGCAAGCGCCCGGTCGGCTTCTCGGTCACCGGCTAGCGCGAACGGATCGCTGCGGACCACACCGCGCGAGGCCACGCACTCCCTTCACGCTGTCCTCGCTGTGGCGAGCCGTCGCTGCCGTCGCCGGATCAGCGGCTGATCGAGTGCCGGAAGTGCGGGCTCGGGTACGACTGGCTCCGACAGGCCGATGGCCCGGGCGACTCGAGGGATGGCCGCCGCGGCACGCCTCCGACCTTCGATCCACCGCACGGGCTCGTGACCCGGCAACGCGGGAACGAGCTCGAGCTCCTGCTACCGACCACCCGGCTAAACGCGATCGCGATGGTTCTGGCGATGCTGGCCTGCGCAGCCGCGGCGATCGCGATGTTCCTCGCGGAGCAGACGCCGTTCGCGGTCGCGCTGGTCGGCATGACGCTGATGTTCGGTGCGATGGGGGCGACCTACGCATTCACGCGCCGCCGGATCCGGGTGACCCGGACGGAGCTCCGCGTCGATCAGATTCCGTTCGGCATGACCCCCAAGGTGGTCGTGCTGTCGGCGCTCCAGCAGCTCGCGCTCGCGCGAACCCGCCGCGGTGGCAAGCAACTCCTGTACGACATCGAGCTCTGGGCTCAGGCCGAGCACGGGGACCAGTGCTTGCTCGTCAACCTCGACGAGAACCTCGCGCGCTACCTCGAACAGCGCATCGAGTACCGCCTCGCGATCGCCGATGACGGCGTCGAGATGGTCATCCCCGGTGCAGAGTAGCTAGCTCACTGCAGCGAGTACAGCGCGAGGCTGCGGCCGCCGCGCTCGAAGCCATTGTTGCGCTCGATCAGCCAGAACTTGTCGCCGATGATGCCGAACCGGTGCCGCATGCCGCCAGCGAACAAGCGCGCCTTGCGGACGCCCTTGCCATCGGAGCTGACGCGGAACACGTCGAGGTACTCGGGATCCGCCTTCTTGCGCGCGACGGCGTCGGCGTTGACGGGATCCATCTTGAGGATCACCCACGCGGAGCCATCGGCGGTGACGATGCCCTGCATCGACTTGGTGTCGTAGTTCGTCAGCGGCTGATCGAGCTCGATCTTCTTGCCCTTGCCGGCGCGCCACAGCTCGAGACCCTTGTTGTCGATGCGAACGAAGTCGAGGCGCTTGCCACCCTCCGTCATCGCCTGGAACCGCTTGCGCTGCTCGAACAGGTCTTCAATCTTCTTCTTGTCGACGAGCTTGCCGCTGATCAGGTCGTACGTGACCTCGACGTCCGGCCCGCGTGCGTCTTCCTTGCGGTCCCACTCGCCGGCCTTGATGCCGTACGCGCGGGTCATGCCGTCGCTCCAGTGGTTGACCTTGAGATCGAGCTTCGCGTTCTTGCCCGTGCTGTCGAGCTCGAACGGCTTTGCCACGCCGACCCGCCTGCCGGTCTCGATGGCGACGACCTCGACATCGTGGCGCGTGCCGCCGTTGCTGCTCGCGGCCTTGTGCAGGGCGACGCGCTGCTTGCCGTC
>JAYUYE010000284.1:0-4868 GCA_043752985.1 Myxococcales bacterium | reverse complement strand
GGCTGACGCCGGTCTCCGAGCGCGGATCGAGCGAATCGAACCGCATCACCTTGCCGATCGCGAGGCGAACCTCGGCACCGACCTTCCAGGTCGGCTTGGTGTCGTCGCGGCGCTGGTTCATCGGCGCGACATTCAGCCCGAGGTGGACCTGATCGAGGCCGCTGCGGTTGATGCCGCGGAACACGAGGTCACCGGGCGGGCCGGTCGACGGGTCGCGCGCATCGAAGCCTTCGGCGGGCACCAGGCCGCTGTCGAGCGTGGATGAGTCCGCGCGACTGATGCCGGGGGCGAGCTCGAGCTCGCGCGCCTGCGAGATCACGATCGGCAGGGCGACCGACAGCCACGTATCGCGGAAGATGCCAACCTCCGCGCGCGGGGTCAGGATGTGCCGGTACTGGTGGAATGCGAGGTCGTCGCTGCGCGGGATGCCGCCGAGCGGATCCGCATCCGGCGAACCGACGCGCTCGCGCATGATGATCGACGACGACAGCTCGTACGCGTAGTCGAGCCGCAGGTGCAGGTTCATCGGCGCGCCTTCGACCCCGGCGCTCGGCACGAGGAGGTCCGGGTTCGCGTGGGCGACACCCGCCATCGCGCCAAGGATCGCTAGCGTTCGCAGCACCGCACCAAACGGTACCACGCGTCAGGCCTCCTTATCGCGAAGCCCGAGCTCCTTCATCTTCATCTGTAAGCTCTTGCGGCTGATCTTGAGCAGGCGTGCGGCCTGGGTCACGTTGCCACCCGTCTCGTCGAGCGCCTTGACGATCAGCTCGCGCTCGACGCGGGACGTCTCGGCACGGACGATGTCCTTGAGCGATCCCGATGGCGCGCCGGAAAGCTCCGCGGTGACCGCGTCATCCTCGTCGAGATCATCGTCGAGCACCGGCGCCATGGCACCGCTCGAGGTGGTCCGGGACGAGACCGGGACGTCCGGTGCGCTCGACGTCAGCTGGAGATCGACGCGCTCGATCCGCTCGCCCTTGCAGAACAGGATGGTCCGCTCGAGGACGTTCTCGAGCTCGCGGATGTTGCCCGGCCAGTTGTGGCCCTCGAGCGCCTGCACCGCGTCGTCCGCGATGCCCGAGATGTGCTTCTTCAGGCGCTCGTTGAACTTCTTGATGATGTGCTCGACGAGCAGCGGGATGTCGCCCTTGCGCAGGCGGAGCGCCGGAATCTGCAACGGCACCACGTTGAGCCGGTAGTACAGATCCTCGCGGAAGTTGCCGTTCTTGATCTCCTGCTCGAGGTCGCGGTTGGTGGCGGTGATCAGGCGGACGTCGACCTTGAGGGTCTTGATGCCGCCGACGCGCTCGAACTCGCTCTCCTGGATCGCGCGCAGCAGCTTGACCTGCATCTCGACCGGAATCTCACCGATCTCGTCGAGGAACAGCGTGCCGCCATCCGCGAGCTCGAACCGGCCGGGCTTGCTCGAGGTCGCGCCGGTGAACGCGCCCTTCTCGTAGCCGAACAGCTCGGACTCCATCAGCGTCTTGGGAATCGCGGCGCAGTTGATCTTGATGAACGGCTCGCCCTTGCGGCTCGACTCCTCGTGCAGCGCCTTCGCGACGAGCTCCTTGCCGGTACCGCTCTCGCCGGTGATCAGCACGGTGGACGGCGTGTCCGCGACCTTCTCGATGATCGCGAAGATGCCGTGCATCTCGGGGCTCGTACCGACGAGGCCATAGCGACCCTTCGCCTCGGGGTCGCCCGCGGGATAGAGCTGCCCGCGCGGCGCGGTGCGGTTGGCCATGGCCTGACCGATCGCCTTGTCGATGATCGAGCGAATCGCGTCCTGCTCGAAGGGCTTCTCGATGTAGTCAAACGCGCCGGCCTTGATGGCCTCGACCGCCTGACCGACCGAGCCGTACGCCGTGATCATGATGACCGGGACGTGCGGATGGTTCTTCGAGGCCGTGCGCAGGACCTCCATGCCGTCCGCGCCCGGCATCCGGAGATCCGTGATCACCACGTCGACCTCGTGAAGCCGCTCGATCGCCTCGAGCCCACTCGCGGCCTGGACGACTTCGTGGCCGTCGCGGCGGAGCAGCGCCACGAGCACGCGGCGCAAGTTCTGCTCGTCGTCAGCGACGAGGATCTTCGCCGGTTGCATCGCGGGCAGCCTACCTCATCCCGAGGCCGCGGGCGTGGGCGACCGAGCCGTCAGATCGAGTTTGCGCCCGCGCGGGAGCAAGGCCGCAAGCAACCTCACGGCGAGGGAAGCCCTCTGGCGGGCTCGGCGCCCACGTCGGTGTCCTCCAGTGGGATCGTCTCGACGCGCGAGCTCGAATCGATATCGCTCGTGGTCGTCACCGCCGCGGGCCCGAGCGTCTCGAGCGAGCCGGGAGCGGGTGTGGCGTCCGCGCGTGGGCTCGAGGTTGACAGCGCCTCGAGCCGGCCGGTCTCGGTGATGTCCTCGATCTTGTGCGCGGGCACGGGCTCGGCGGCCGGGAGAAACACCGAGAACGTCGAGCCCTGACCGATGGTCGAGCGCACCTCGATCGTGCCGCCGTGCTGGTTGATGATCCGGTGGCTGATCGCGAGACCGAGGCCGGTGCCCTTTTGCTTCGTCGTGTAGAACGGGATGAACAGCTTCTTGAGCCGGTCGCGTGGGATGCCGATGCCGGTGTCGCGGAACCGGACCTCGGCGAACTGGCCGTAGCCGAGGCGCGAGCGCCGGCGCCGCGTCGACAGGATTTCCAGCGTTCCACCCTCGGGCATCGCCTGCATCGCGTTCTGCCCGAGGTTGAGGAACACCTGCATCAACGAATCGGGATCTCCGGCGATCTGGGGCAGCTGGTCGTCGAGTCGAACCCGGAGCTCGACGTTCTTGATCTGCGGCTCCTGGCGGAGCAGCTGCTCGGTCTTGCGCACGACCTGATTGAGATCGACCTTGTCGGCACCCTCGCGACCCGGACGTTCGGCGCGCGCATAGTCGAGGAACCGGGTCACGACGTTGTTTAACCGGTTCGCCTCCTCCACGATGATGTCGAGAAACTCGCGGGTGTCGGCCGAGGGCGCGGAGGTCCGTGACGAGCCCTCCGACGTGATCAAGAGCTGCGCGGCGCCCTTGATCGCGCCGAGCGGATTGCGGATCTCGTGCGCGAGACCGGCGGCCATCTCACCGAGCGCGGCGAGGCGATCTCGCTCCTTGACGCGCTCGTACGCCTGACTCGACTCGATCACGCGCGCGGCGCCGATCGCGAGCTGGCGGAACACGTCGACGTCGTCGGCATCGAACGCGCTCTCGGTCCGGTCGTCCTTGAGGCAGAACAGGCCGAGGAGCCACGGGCCTTGCTCGGTCTCCGCCGAGCCGAGCAGCGGGAACACGAGGTCCGCCCCGATCTCATCGAGCCGGCTCTTCAGCCCGCTCAGCGGCGCGCGCTTCGCCTCGGCGTCGGGCGTTCCGCCGAGCTCGTCGATCTCGCGAACGAGCTGGTCGCGCTCGAGGTAGCCGCCGCGAATTCGATCGAGCAGCGCGCGCTCGGCGTTCGCATCGAGCCGGTCCGGCGCGTTCGTCCCGATCACACCGGCGCGATCGAAGCCGGCGCCATCGGAGTCGAGCAGGTACACCGCGGCCTCGGTGACCCGGCGTGATTCCTCGAGCGCGGTCATGATCCGCTCGACCATGTCCGGAACGTCGACGACACCGGGGAGCTCGCGGCGCACCGCATCGAGCCGGCCGCGCAGCTCGGTGCGTTGCCGCAACAGCCAGCGGTTGATCGTGTTCTCGAGCCAGTTTCGCACCGGCTCGAACAAGATGAGGATGACGAACGAGGCAACGAGTGCGTTGAGGAGATACAGGCCCTTCTGCCCGTCGCCGATCCAGTAGAGGAGGAAGCCGTAGACCGCCGCCAGCAAGACGACGAGCGAGCCGAGCACGGCCATCTTGCCGAGCAGCTCGTTGAGATCGATCAGTCGGTTGCGGAACAGCGTCTGCGACAGGAAGTACAGGTAGAGGATGCCGAGCACGTTGCCGACGGTCGGCCACGCGACGCCGAATCGCGGCAGCACGTCGGTCAGCGTCAACGTCGTCGCGACGAACCCGCCGAGCGCGAGGTAGCCGACGCGCGTGCGCTCGACGCGCTTGCTCGTGGCCCGGTACATCATCCACATGTCCCAGACGCAGCGGTACAGCCCGCCGAACACGTAGATCCCGAACGGGATCAGGAAGTACGTCGATTCGTGGATCGGCGGCGCGATCGCCGAGTACACGAGGCACGCGTAGGCGAGCAACGTCCACGCGATCGTCACGCGCGGTCCGCGCTTCGGCCCGCCGATCGACGGCTGCGCGAGGAAGATCCGGAAGAACCGGATCGCGAGCACCGGAATCGTAGCGGCGGCCCACAGCGCGAGCCAGCGCATCACCGGGCTCTCGGTGGTGGCGTCCATGAACGTACACAGGTGCCAGGCCGAGACCGTGAACGTGAACGCCGCGTAGGACGTGAAGATCCGGTCCTTGCGCGACCGCAACAGCACCGACGTGCCGATCGCCAGGATCAGCAGCGCGGCGAGCAGCGCAGAGACTGCCTGGACGTCCACGGCCCGAGTCTACTCCTTGGCCCGGAGAATTCACCACGCAGTCGACGGCGACCATCACGGCGCGGCCGACCTCGCGACACCGCTGCAACAAGCCACGGGTATCGGTTGTCCGTGCTCAGCGCCCGCGAGCTCGACATTCACGGCCTGTCACGCCCCCGCACGGCGAGGTCGACCGCTGTTTCCGGTCACTTGTACGCGCAGCGAAACCCGACGTTGTAGCCGAGCTCGCCGTCGGCGAGCAGCGAGACGCTGTAGATGCCGGCGAAGCCGCAGTAGTCCCCGCCGCGGGTCATGATCGTCGACGCGTTCGTGACGTAGAGAAGGCCGAT
>JAYUYE010000283.1:0-4869 GCA_043752985.1 Myxococcales bacterium | reverse complement strand
ACTCGAGGCCGTAGAGCTGCTCGGCCATGTAGAACGACGCGGCGATCATGTTGTTGAGCTCGAAGTACGGCTTGAGCTGCTCCTGATCGATCGCGTACTTCTGCTTGCGAACCTTCTCCGCGTAGAACAGGTAGTCCCACGGCTCGATCGGAGTCTTCGCGCCCGCGATCTTCTGCATGTCGGCGACCTCCTTCTGGACGCGCGCCACGGCCGACGGCCACACGCGCATCATCAAGGCCTCGGCCTTCTCGGGGTCGATCGCCATCGTGTTCGACATCCGCCAGTGGGCGTGGCTCGCGTAGCCGAGCAGTGCGGCACGCTCGCTGCGGAGCGCGACGATCTTCGTGATGGTCGCGTTGGTGTCGGTCTCGTTGCCGTTGTCGCCGCGGTTCTTGAATACCTTCCACACCTTCTCGCGAAGGTCGCGGCGCGACGACGTGGTCAGGAACGGATCGACGCTCGACCGCGTGTTGACCACGACCCACGCGCCGGGCAGCTTGCGCTCGTCGGCCGCAGCCTTGTACGAGGCAACGAGCGATGCGGGGAGACCGGCGAGGTCTTTCTTCTCGAGCACGACCCACGTGTTCTCGTCGGCGAGCACCTTGTTGCCGAAGTCCGTGAACAGCACGGCCAGCTCCTGGTTGATGCGGCCCATCTCGATCTTCTGGGCAGGCGTCAACTTCGCGCCGGCACGCACGAACCGGTCGTAGGTCAGCTCGACGAGCCGGTTCTGCTCGGGAGTCAGCCCCGCCTTGTCACGCGTGTCGTAGACCGTTTGGAGCCGCGCGAACAGCTTCTCGTCGAACGTGATCTTGTCACTCGCGACCGCGAACTTGGGCGACCACTCGCGGTCGACCACCTGGACATCGGGCGTGTTGAGGCTGCTCGTCAGGACGGAGAACAGCGTCTGCGCGCGATCGACATGACGACCGAGGTCCTCGAGCGGGACCATCGTGTTGGCGAACGATGGCGCCCCCGGGTTCGACGTGATCACCGCGACCTCGGCGTCTTGCAGCGCGAGGCCGGTCGTGAACGCCGGCGCCATCAAGTCGCTCTTGACCTCGTCCCACGGCGGCACGCCACCGTACGGACCCGTCCACGGCGCGAGCAGTGGGTTGTTCTCCGCCTCGACCTTGAGCCGAGCGACCTCCGCCTGCCGTCCTGCGTGCGCAGCTCGCGCCTGCTCGCGTGGGTCCGGAGCCGGCGGAGGGACCATCACCTCGGGCTGCTTCGGCGGCGCAGGCTCGGGGGCGGGAAGGGTCTTGCAGGAACCGAGAAGGAGGACCAAACACAGCGAGCGGAGGCGCATGGAGCGCGCACCATATCTCGTGTTCTAGCCCTTCGTGCGGTCGAGCCACTTCTGCGTGCAGTCAAACATCATCGGCATGCCTTTCTGGATGGCGTCGACGATGCCGCGCTCGATCTTCCCCGACAGCAGCGGGATGTTGACCGTGACCTGGCCCTTGTACTTGCGACGGACCTGGCCCTCGCCGGCCTGCGTGAGCTCGTAGATCGCGGCGAGCTGAACGCGGCCGCCTGCGATCTGCGGCGCGACGACGAGGTCGATCGCGTCATCGGCCTTCCGCCACGTCATGGTCTCGAGGTAGCGGAGCTTGCCGCCGGACACGAACGCGCGCACGAACCCGGGCAGCGGCTTGAGCGAGGTCACGCTCCAGGTAGTCTTGCGGATCTTGTCGTCGTCCTGGTTCTCGGTGACGATCCGGTCACCGAGCTCGGCGACCACGTCCTGCGTCGCGAGGTGATCCGGGTCGAAATAGGCATCGAGGACGGTCCGCGTCGACGGGGCCCGAAACACGTGCTCGTAGCTGAACTCGGTCGTCATGACTTCTCCAGGTGAATGCGTACAATGCCCGCGGTGCCTCCGCAGCTCACAGGCGACACGTTTCTGTCCGATCCGCCGAACTCCCTCGTGATCGATGCCGGGTTTCGCTTCACCCACGGTGGGGTCATCGCGCCGTTCACCATCGTCTACGAAACGTTCGGCGAGCTCGATGCGACCCGGAGCAACGCGATCCTCGTCTGTCACGCGCTGTCACCAGGCGCCCACGTCGCCGGCAAGTATGCGTCCGACGATGTCAAAGCCGGGTGGTGGGACGGACTGGTCGGCTACGGCAAGGGCATCGATCTCGCGAAGCACTTCGTCGTATGCGTGAACTTTCCGGGCTCGCCATGGGGAACGACCGCACCGAGCTCGATCGATCCGGCGACCGGAGAGGCGTACGGCTCGCGCTATCCGTGGGTCACGGTGCAGGACATGGTCGAGTCGCAGCGTCTGGTCGTCGATCACCTGGGGATCGAGAAGCTCCAGGCGATCGCCGGCAGCTCGCTCGGCGGCATGGAGGTGCTGATGTGGGCGGCGCTGTATCCCGAGCGGATCGGCGCCGTGATCTGCCTCGCCGCGGCCGCGTCGGTGCCGGTCGCGAGCGTCGCGTGGCACCTGATCGGCCGGAAGCTCGTGCAGAGCGATCCAGCGTTCCAAGGTGGAGACTACTACGGCACCGCCGACTCGCTGCGCGGCTTGCAGCTCGCGCGCATGGTCGGCCACATGACGTACCTCTCGAACGAGGCGCTCGAGGCGAAGTTCGGACGCAAGCGGCGCGGTGGTACTCGCCAGTTCGAGGTCGACTCGTACCTCGAGCACCAGGCCCAGAAGTTCGCCTCGTCGTATGACGCGAACTCGTACATCCGCGTGCAGGCGGCGATGGACGAGATGGATCTCGACGAGCAGTTCGGCTCGATCGACGTCGCGTTCGCGAAGCTGCGCGCGAAGGTGCTCCTGATCTCGTTCGACACCGACTGGCTGTTCCCGACCACGGAGCTCGTGCGGATCCAGCACGCGATGCGACGCGCGGGTGTCGATGCCACCCACGTCGAGATCGGGACCCCGAACGGTCACGACGCGTTCCTCATCGACTACCCGCTGATCACGCCGCCGATCCGCGAGTTCCTCGACGCGCTATAAGAGGTCGACCCAGACCTCGGCTCCGACGAGCGTCACCCGGTACCGACGCAACCCGAGAGAGGGCATGTGCTCGCAGCGGCCGGTGTCGAGGTCGAACCGATAGCCGTGGACCCGGCACACCACGCCGCGCTCGGTGAGCACGCCATAGTCGACGAACGACACGTCATCGTGCGGGCACACACCGGGGAACGCGACGATCGCACCATCGAGGATCGTCAGCATCACGGGCCACGTGACGCCGATGACCTCGAAGCCGCGAAGCTCGCCCGTGACGACCTGGTCGATCTCGCAGACGCGAACGCGTAGCGCCACCTCGCCGCCTCAGGTCACGAGAGCGATCACGAGGTTCGCGAGCGTTGCGGCGGCGACGAAGGCACCGATGATCAACCAGCGCTTCGAGGTGGGCTGCACCATGGTGGCGTTGATTGGCGGTGACGCGGCGGGCGCGGCGACCGTGGACGTCCCGGTCGGGGGCGTCTTCATCGCCGACCTCTGGATCGGCGCGAGCAACGGAACGCCAGACACCGGCGTGGCGAGCCGATAGCTCCTCGGCTCGAGCGCAGCCTTGAGGCCTGCGCGCAGCTCTTCGATCGTCTGGATTCGCTTCTCGGGATCGCGAGAGACCGCGCGCTCGAACAGGTCGACGAACGCTCGCGGCGCATCGGCGCGCAGCATGCCGATCGGGTACGCGTCGGAGTGGACGATCAGCGTCAGCGTCTCCTCGATACCGTCGCCCTTGAACGCGATGCGCTGGGTCGCCATCTCGTAGAGGATCGTCGCCATCGCCCAGACGTCGGTCGAGGGTCCGACCAGATCGTTCTGCCCGGTCGCCTGCTCCGGAGACATGTACGACGGTGTGCCGAGCATCTTGTGGACGCCGCTGAGCCGACCCACGCCGCGCAGCTTCGACACACCGAAATCGAGCAGCTTGACGCTCTCGTCGCCCGAGTCGTCGATCGAGATGAAGATGTTCTCGGGCTTGAGGTCGCGGTGCGTGATTCCATTGCGATGCGCGAGGGCGATCGCCGACATGGTCTGATCGCCGATCCGCGCGATCGCGTCCCACGCCATCGGGCCGCGCTGGAGCCGCACCTGGAGCGAGTTGCCGTGGAGGAACTCGAGGACCATGGCCGGCGTGCCGTCGGGGAGCTCGACCCAGTCGGAGATGTCGATGACGTTCGGGTGGCGCAAGGCGCCGATCAGCTCCGCTTCGCGCTGGAACCGATCGAGGGCTTCCTGGTTGTCGGCGAGCATCGGCAACAGGCCCTTGATCGCGAACTGGCGCATCAGCTTGATGTGCTGCGCCTCGTAGATCACGGACATCCCGCCTTCGGCGATCTTCCGGATGATGCGGTAGCGGTCGCCGATGACCGCATCCACCAGAGGATCCTCCTCGTCCACGAGGTCGATCTTACCTCAACGCGCTCAACGGATCCCCGCCGCGACCGCGATCAGTTGCTCGCGAAACCACCGTTGTGGGGCATCGTGGTGGCTTCGGCTCTTGCCACGCGAGCTCGATCTGGAACTTCGGAATCGATAGTGGAGGCGGCATGCACACCGGCCCGAGCGGATCGGAGAACATCGCAGCGACGCGGCTCGCGAGCGTCGCGACGAGATCGCTCCCGGCGATGATGTACGGCACGACGAGGAAGTGGGGAATCGCCGCGGCGATCCGACGGCTCTTGCCCGCTGCGGTGAGCGCATCGTCGACAACGCTGCCCGGTGTTCCGCGCGGGGCGACCAGCAAGTGCGGTGCAACGCAGTAGCGCGCGAGGGTCATCCGCACGTCCCCGAGTGGTTATGAGGATCATCGAATAGGCAAATGACTCGCGCAGGCCCATGTTGTCGCCCATGCAACCTTTCTACGTAGTCGCTGGCGCCACCGG
>JAYUYE010000282.1:0-1842 GCA_043752985.1 Myxococcales bacterium | reverse complement strand
CGCGTCGAGACCGCCGCCGAGCCCGCGACCGAGATCGTCGTCGAGACGGCGCCCGTCGCGTCGTCGACCAAGATCGAGGTCGTCGAGGTCGTCGAGGTCGCGCCGACCGACGGCAAGAAGAAGAAGTCGAAGAAGAGCCCGAAGGGCCGCGGCAAGCACAAGGACATGGCGACTGGCACGCCATTCGAGCCGACGCCCGTCGTCGCGCAGGCCGGCGAGCTCGCCGCGCTCGCGACGAAGATCGCGCCGACCGAGATCGCGCCGACCGAGATCGCCTCCAGCTCGACCGCGGTCGACCCGAGTGAGGCGGTTGCCCTCGAGATGACCGCGACCGGCGTCGACGCTCCGACCGAGGCCGCAATCGACGAGCGGGCCGTGGGTCTCGAGCCGGGCCAGACGTGGTTGCCGCGGATGCCGGTTGCCATCGCGCCGACCGTGCCGTGGCGGATCAACGCATCGGCGCAGGTGGCACGCTCGAAGGCGTCGACGGCGCGGATCATCCCGAGCCTCGTGATCGACGATTCGGATCCGGATCTCGCCGAGCGCGAGCTCGAAGACCGCGCAGCCTCCCGGTCGTCTGAGTCGGCTGTTCGTCGCTCGTTCCTGCCTCCGATCCTGCTCGATCGCGAAGATCGCTCGGCGCGCCAGGGTGGGCTGACGCTCGCGGTGATCATTCTCCTGATCGCCGCGACGCTGACGCTGTCGTATCTGATGCGGCGTCCGAGCTCGAGCGGCGACGGTGTGACGCAAGCGGATCTCGTCGAGTCCATCGATCAGAACGCCTAGGTCAGAACGCCTAGGTCAGGTCGACCAGGTCAGCTAGCCTAGCTTCGTGTCCATCGAAGCTCTCGGTGTCGTGCTGCGAACGACGCCGCTGCGCGAATCCGATCTGCTCGTCACGCTGTACACGGACTCGCTCGGGCGGGTCTCGGCGGTCGCGCGCGGCGCGCGTCGATCGAAGGTACGGTTCGCGGGGGCGCTCTCGATCCTCGTGCTCGGGAAGTTCCAGCTCGGTCGCCCGCCGCGCGGCGATCTGTGGTCGCTCGAAGGTGCGGACGTCGTGCGCGACTGGACGCAGCTGTCGTCGGATGTCTTCGCGGTCGCGCATGCGAGCTACGTCGCCGAGCTGGTCGGCGCGTTACTGCCACTCGAGACGCCCGAGCCACACGCCCTCGAGCTGATCGTGGGGCTGTGGGACAGCCTCGCCGAGCATGGGCCCTCGCCCGGCGCGTTGCGCGCGGTCGAGCTCGCACTGCTGGATCTCGCCGGTCATCGGCCGGCGCTCGAGCGCTGTGCGGCATGCGGCGAGGCCGACCTCGCGAGGGGAGCGGTGTTCGATCCGCAGCGCGGTGGCGCGATCTGCCGGCGGTGTGCCGCGAGTAGCCGCGGCCCGGGCATCCGACCGCTCGACGAGGCGACACGCGCCTACCTTTTGACCGTGCTCGAGTTCGAGTCGCCAGCGGCGGCGCGCGCCCTCGACCTCGATCCGCGGTTTGTCCCTGCAGACCGGACCTCCGGCCGCGACGCGCTGATCGCGATGCTCACGAACCTGATTGGCAAGCCGCTGCGCTCGCTCGAGTACATCGCCAAGCTGGGCGCTGCCGGACGTCGGGCGCAGCCGGCCGAGTCCGACGTCCCCGACGCACCCGACGCACCCGACGAGACGTAGTACAATCGCGGCATGAGTGGCCGCAGGCTCGCGCTCGTCGTGCTCGCACTGGCGATGTTTCCGTTGGCCAGCGCGCTCGCGCAGGCACCCGAGGGCGAAATCGACATGGAGCCGGATGGACCGGCAGCCGGCAGTGCAGCAGCGCCGGCGCCCGCAGCCGACGATGACGGCGA
>JAYUYE010000281.1:0-4869 GCA_043752985.1 Myxococcales bacterium | reverse complement strand
ACACCTGCCAGGTCCAGCACACGGTGCGCGGCGGCGGGCGAGGCCGTCGTCATGAGGCGGAGAGCAGCGGCGGCGGGTGTGGCGGTTGTCCGCTCGCGGCGGTTGCGTTCGTCACGGGGACGGTCTCGGGCGGCACCTTCACGACACCGCAGATGGTGAAGGGCGAGATCACGCTGGGCACTGGCACCGGGGATGATCCATACGGTTTTCCGTACCGAGTGACACTGAGCTGCGAGGGCATGCCGACCTGCTTTTTCACCGGCATGCTCGAAGAAGACGGCTCCTTGCAGATCACGTCTTCCGGCGCGGAGATCGTCCTGGCTCGCGGCGGTGAGGCGAGCTGCCCGCAGTGACGCGCCCGTGGATTGCGCTCGCAACCGCGGAGCTCGATGACGGGGCGCTGCTCGAGCTGCGCCAGCGCGGCGACTCGGACTTCCTGATCATCGTTGACGGTCGGGTGCTGATGAACAGCTTCTCGCGCCGGTCCGAGGAGGAGCTGTCACGCGTCGGCCTCGCGCACCTCACCGGGGCGAAAGCACCGCGGGTTCTGATCGGTGGCCTCGGCATGGCGTACACCTTGCGCGCCGCGCTCGACGTGTTGCCTGCGAGTGCGGAGGTCGTGGTCGCGGAGCTCAATTCGGTGGTCCTCGAGTGGTGCAAGGGACCGCTCGGACCGGCCACGAATCGTGCCGTCGACGATCCGCGCGTCCGGGTCGATCTAGGTGACGTCGCGGCGCTGATCGCGAAGACTCCGACGGGCCGGTTCGACGCGATCCTGCTCGATCTATATGAAGGCCCGAACGACGCGAGCCAGAGTCGCAACGATCCCTTCTACAGCCCGGCCGCGCTCGAGAAGCAGCGCCTCGCCCTCACGAAGGGCGGTGTGCTCGCGGTGTGGTCCGAGGACGCGGACGCGCCGTACGAGAAGCGGTTCCGGGCGGCGGGGTTCGAGGTCACGACGCACAAGTTCGGCACGGGTGGCCGCAAGCACGTCGTGTATCTCGGACGCCGCCGCTGATTCCCAGTGCCGTGGTCGGAGCATGCGCCGGCTGTACCTCGTGCTCGCGCTGCTCGGTTTCGCGTGTGGCGACGATGGGAGCGAGGCGACGGGCAGCAACGGCACGCTGCGCTCCGACACTATCGAGGTGTTTCCCTGCACCACGGGCATCGGCGGCCCGCGTTGCAGTGACTAGTCCATCGGCGCGGACGCACCCGCGAGGGTGTGATCGATCACGACCGGATCGATCCCGAGCCCCTCGGCGAGATGGAACAGCTCGGTCAGCTCGCTCTGCTCGACGCGGCCATCCGCCGCGGCGACGATCGTCGCGTGCTGGACGAGCAGGGCGCGCTTGGCGAACGGGACCTTCTCCTTCGCCTCGGCGACCTTCTCGACGAGCTCCGCGCGGATCTTCGTCAGGTCGTCGGGGATGTCGACATTCTTCGCGCCGAGCAGCGCGCGCAGGGCACGCAGCTCCGTGGGTGCGATGTCGCCGTTCGCCGCCGCGACGCAGACGCCGGCGCAGAACAGTACGCGCCGCATCAGGGCCGAGGTCTCCTCGGTCTTGTCCTCGAGGTAGCTCGGCTCCATCACGCGGAGGTCGTGCTCGACAAGACGCTCGAGCTCGTCGGCATCGATGCCGTCGACGCCGGAACCTGTCGACCCGGTCGCGCGCTGGAATGCTTGCGAGCGACCGAAGGCGAGCAGGGCGCGCACGCGTAGCGGGCTGTACGGGTGCGTGTCGAAGCAATCGAGGAGCGCTTCCTCGTCGCGCTCGTCGGCACACGCAGCCGGTGCCGCGTGCAGTGCATCGATCTGTGCGGTGAACGCCTCGAGATCGGGGCGGATGACGTTCGCGCCGAGCCCGCTCGCGATCTTGAGCAGCGCATGCGCCGCCGGATCGACCGCGCCCGCACACACAACGCCCGCGCGATCCGCGCTGATCTCGGCAGCGCGGCACCACAGGTAGAGCTTGAGCGACACCGGGCGGCTGACGAACTTGCCGCCGACATCCTGCAGCGTCGCGGTTGCAGGCATCGGGATCGCGAAATGGTCAAACACCGCGTGCCCGAGCTCGTGACCGATGACGAACCGGAGCTCGGCATCGGAGAACGTCTCGAGCATGCGCGATGACAGGCCGATGATGATCGGTCCCGACACGCTGCGCGTGCAGAACGCTTGCACCATCGGATCTGGTTTGACGTAGAGCTCGACAGGGCGATCCCAGCCGAGCACCTCACGGCAGACGGCGAGCGAACGGAACGCATCCGGCGCGATGCCCTTGGTCAGGCGCAACGCACCGGTGAGCAGCGAGCGCCGCGTCCGCAGCCCATAGCCGCTCGTGAGCTGATCGATCTTCTTGAGTGCGTGCTTGACGCCCCAATCCTCGACCAGCTCCTCGCGGAGGGTACGGTCACGGCGAGACTGGATGTCCGTCGCCGTCGCCATGTTCACTTCACGTACTTGAGCGAGATGACCTCGAGGACCTTGTTCGCCAGCTCGTCATCGATCTTGAGGATGCGCTGCATCGCCTCGAGCATCTCCTCCTCGGACTCGTCGACGTCACCGGACGACATCGCGATGTCGACCGCGAGGACGAACGCCTTCTTGCGAACGGCGTCGCTCTGGATCTCGTTGAGCACGACCAGCGACGACTTCATGTCGCGGTTGTACTTGTGCGCGATCTTGACCGAGGCCTCCATGGCCTTGTTGAACTCGGCGCCGTCCATGTCCCGGAACTCCGGCAGCGTGTTCGCGTAGGCGCGAATCATCTCGTCCTCGGCGTCCTCGATCGATCCGTCGGCTGCGGCCATGCAGAAGATCGAGTGCAGGAGCAGCACGTCGTCGGTCGGCGCCTTCGCCGGCTTGTTACCCAGAAACTTGCCCAGTAGACCCATTTGTCGTTTCCCCCTGGTGAATGTGATCGAACGATACGCCGACACGCGACGATCCTGTCCACCTCGGCTCGCGACTTCCGTCACTCCGGACGAACCGTCTACTCGATCACGTAGACGGCGCCGTTGTCGATTCCCGCGTCGCTCTTCTGCCTGCCCTCCTCGGGAGAGGAGGCTCTACTTCGTCGGCAGGTCCGGACGGACCTGGATGAACAGCTCCTCGAGCTGCTTCTTCGAGACGGGCGTCGGGCACTCGGTCATCAGGTCCGAGCCCTTCTGCGTTTTCGGGAACGCGATGACGTCGCGCATGAACTCCGCGCCGGTCATCAGCATCGACAGCCGGTCGAGGCCGAACGCGATACCGCCGTGAGGCGGGGGCCCGTACTTGAACGCATCGAGCAGGAAGCCGAACTTTGCGCGCTGATCCTCCTCGGAGATCCGCAGCGCCTTGAACGCGCGCGCCTGCAGCTCGCTCTTGTGAATTCGGATCGACCCGCCACCGACCTCGACGCCGTTGAGAACGAGGTCGTACGCCCGGGCCAGCACCTTCTCGGGCTCGGTCTCGAGCAGATGCTCGTCCTCGGTGCGCGGCGACGTGAACGGGTGGTGCGCGGCAGCGATGTCCTTGGTCTCTTCATCGACCTCGAACAGCGGCGGATCGACGAGCCACATGAACTGCCACTCTGTCTTCCGGATCAGGCCGAGCTTCTCGCCGATCTGCAACCGGATCGCACCGAGGGCGGTATTCGCGACCTTGGATTTCTCGGCGACGAAGATCAGCGTGTCGCCCGGCACGGCGCCGGCGATCCGGTTGACCTCGTTGCGCGCCTCGTCGGAGAACGTCTTCGCGAACGGCGCCTGCCACACACCGCCCTCCTGGACGCGCGCGAACGCCACGCCCTTGACGCCGAACGACTTCGCAAAGTCCGTCAGCCCGTCGAGCATCGACCGCGACAGCTTCTCGGCCGGGCCTGGCACGCGCAGGCACTTCACGATGCCGCGGTTCGCGACGACGCCCTCGAAGATCTTGAACCCGCTCTTGCCCGCCGGCTCGGTGACGTCGCACAGCGTCAGGTCGCAGCGGAGGTCCGGCTTGTCGACGCCGTACTTGTCGATCGCCTCGGCGTACGTCATCCGGCGCAAGGGCAGGGTGAGCTCGATGCCGAGCACGGTGCGCCACAGCGTCGCGATCAGGCCCTCCATCATCGACTGGAGGACCGCCTCGTTGATGAACGACATCTCGATATCGATCTGGGTGAACTCGGGCTGCCGCTCGTTGCGCAGGTCCTCGTCGCGGAAGCAGCGCACGATCTGGAAGTAGCGCTCGTAGCCCGCGACCATCAAGAGCTGCTTGAAGATCTGCGGCGACTCCGCGAGCGCGTAGAAGCTGCCGGGATTGAGCCGCGACGGGACGAGGAAGTTACGCGCGCCGCCCGGCGTGTACTTGACCATGAACGGCGTCTCGATCTCGAGGAAGCCGTTCGAGCTCAAGTAGTCGCGCGTGGTCATCGCGATCTTCGATCGCATGATGAGGTTCTTCTGCAGCTTCGGCCGCCGCAGGTCGAGGTAGCGATACTTGAGGCGCAGCGTGTCGTTGGTATCGACGTCGTCCTCGATCGCGAACGGAGGCGTCTCCGCCTTCGAGAACACCTCGATGCTCTTGACCCAGACCTCGACGGCGCCCGTTGCCATCTTCTCGTTGATCTTGCTGCCCCGGGCACGGACCTCGCCGGTGACACCGATGCACCACTCGTTGCGCAGCGACCCGGCGACCTCGTGAGCGGTCTTGTCGAACTCGGGGTCGAACACGAGCTGGGTCACACCCTCGCGGTCGCGAAGGTCGATGAACACGCAGCCCCCGTGATCGCGATACGACTGGACCCACCCGGTGAGGACTACGTGCTTGCCCGTGTCAGCGGCGCGCAAGGCGCCGGAGCTGTGGGTGCGAGTGTGCGACGACAGGAACGAGCTCATCAG
>JAYUYE010000280.1:0-4873 GCA_043752985.1 Myxococcales bacterium | reverse complement strand
TCCCGCTGGTCACGGTGGCGCTCGCCGCGGGCTTCGCGACTCACTTCTTCGCCGACGGCAGCTATCGCTGGCTACGCGCCCGCTTCGTCGGGCTCCCCGCGTACGGCCAGGGCTTCGTGCTCGCGTGCGTCGCGCTGGTTCTCCGCGAGCTCGCGCACACGAAGATCGTCCCGTTCATCTACTTCCAGTTCTAGGTCATCGGGCAATCCGCCACACCGTCCTCGCAGATCGGTACCGAGCTCGACCGAGGTCGTCATGCCCGCCGGAGCAGGCGCAGCTCGCACGGCTTTCAGGCGTCGGCGAGCTACAGGACGTCCGGGCGCTCGGGCGCGAGCCAGCCTGCGAGGGTCGCGGAGAGACCGAGAACGAGCTCGGGTGCCCGGCGCGATGCCGCTGCGAAGGTCTCGCGATCGATCTCGAGGACCTCGGCGGTCTCGTCAGCGACGACGGTAGCGGCGCGCGGCGCGCGGGTCAGGACGGCAAGCTCGCCGACCACGCCTCCCGCCTCGACGCGACGATCGGCAGCGCCGGGACGCCGCGCGAACAACACGCCGCGGGTCACGACGAACATCGTCTCGCCCTCCGCGCCGAGCGCGAAGACCTCGCCGGTCACGCTGCGGGTAGTCGCGCGGATCGCGAGTGAGGCGAGCGCGGGCCCCGACACCGTCGCGAACAGCGCGGGCTTGCGCAACGCGACGAGCAGCGGCTCGAGGGTCACAAGCTCGCCGGCGCACAGCGACGCGAGCCAGGGATCGTGGGCCGTGAGCGCGCTCGGATCGCCGCCGTGCGGGACCGCCGCGCTCAGCCAGCGCTCGATCACCGCGAGGATCTCGGCGCGTCCCGCCTGGAGCTCCTGGACGACGTCGAGGGCGCGACGACGATCCGGTTCGCGGCCGCCGATCAGGTGACGTGCGACTGCAGCGAGCGGCGCCGGATCGCGCCCGGCGGCGGCGACCTCGACGGCCGAGGCCCAGAGCAGACGTACGACGCAGCGCCGGATCGCGAGCTCGAGCTCGTGGCGCGCGCACGCGGACCACGCGGCGGCGGCATCTCGCGCATCGAGGTGGGCGACGAGCGACGCCAGCGCGCTGCGATTCGCCTGAGCGATCGGCTCCGCCGGCAACACGGCGCCACCGCGAGCAATCGCGAGGGCCGTGCGCAGCGCTGCGTGCGCGACCTCGGAATCCTTGTCGGCGAGCAGAGCGCCGACGAGCTCGGTTCCGGTCGGTGCGCCGGCGAGTGCGCGTGCGACCGCCGTGCGCGCGAGCGGTGAGATCCGGGCGAGCTGGTGCGCGAGATACGCGGCGCCTTCGGCATCGAGCCGCGCGATCGCATCGACTGCAGTGGGTTCGCCCGCTTCGAGCGCGGCGGAGAGAATCGGCAGTGCCGCGACCGGCCCGAGCCGGGAGATCACGAGGAGAGCTCCGCCGCGCCGTCGTGCATCTGCCGAGGCGCTCGCGGTGGTCGCGGTCACGGACTGCGCGACGATTCCCGCGGCGATGCGGAGCGCCGCGGTCAGCGCGTCATCCGTGACGTCGGCGCGGCGAGCGCGAACGAGTGCGACGGCCCATTCGGGATCGCGCTCGCACAGCGTGATCAGCTCACCGATGACGTCGCCGCCGCGGAGCGTGATCTCGGCGCTCTTGACCGCGGCTGCGACCTCGCGCGAGAGGGCCGCACGCGACCGACCGCGTTCGAGCGCGCTGTCGTCGCCCGCGATCGCGAGCGCCTCGAGGCCGAGGGCGAGTGCGCGATCGTCGTCCTCGATCGTGACGGCGGCGCGAAGCTCGCCGCGCAGGGCAGGAGCGGGCGCGCGTGCGAGCTGCTCGAACAGCGCGGCTCGCACGGCGGGCTCGTCGTGGCGCAAGTGATCTGCGAGGTCGCTCGCTGCGACCCGGGCGCGGGTCAACGCGGCGCGCGCGAGGCCGGCGGACCGCGTGTCATCGCCACCGGCGACCTGACTCCAGCGCTCGAGCGTGCCGAGATCGATCTGGCGAACATCCTCGGTGCGGCGGGCTCGGATCCCGAGCGGTGCGGCGAGCGCGGCCTGGAATCGGCGCGCCGCGATCTGGCCGGCGATCCACCACGCGACCGCAACACCCATCGCACCGAAGGCGAGCCAGCGCGGGTTGCGGACTGCCGATGGACCGATCCAGAGCAAGACGAGCGCGCCGAGCGCCGCACCTGCCGGCCACACGCCCCCGCGGAGCAGGACCTTCCACCGCGCACGTGGGCCGGGCGGAAATGCAGACAGCTCGATCTCCTGCGAGGTGCGCGACGTCGCGAGGCGCAGCACCTGATCCGACGTGCGCGTGCCGGCGAGCGTGATGAAGCCGGGCGCGATCGCGAACAGGCCGTACCAGGCGAGCGCCATGATCGGATGGATCGCCGCGGTGGTCGGCAGGCTCCGCGTCACGAGGATCCGCGGGACCGCGGCCACTTGCAGCGTGAACAGGATCGCGTTCGTTCCGCCGTAGAACAAGCTGATCGCCACGCCGAGCGTGTCGCCGGTGTAGCGGCCCTTGAGCATGGCGATGAACTGGAGGTCGATCACGGTCGCGACGACGCCCTCGAGCAAGGCAACTGCGATCAGCCCGGCGAGCAGGCGTTTCTGCAGATCGCCGAGTCCCTCGGGCGTGCCTGCCGGTGCGGTCGCGCCAGGTGCGCCGCCCGCTGCGAGTGCGCGTGCCTGGAGCACCGAGAGCGCGAGCACGATCACCGTCGCGACAGCACCGACATAGGGCAGCACGGTCAGGCCGAGGCGATAGACGAGGACGCCGGCACCGAGACCGGCGATCGCGCCGCCGAGCGTCACCGCGGCACCCGCGCGCGGCAACATCCGACGCGCATCGCGTCCTGCAACGGCGGCGGCGACTCGATTCCAGAGTGCGAGGCCCGCGACCTGCGAGATCGCAGCGAGCGCGACGACGAGCACCACGGGCGGGGCGCCGGCCGCGAGCAGCGACGGCGCCGCGGACGCCGCCACGAGCAGCGCGATCAGGAGCCCGAGATCCACGACGCTCGAGCTCGCGCGCCGCGTGATCAGGTCGTAGCTGAACGTCGCGACCGCAAAGCCGCCCGCGTTCGCGATCAGCAGCCACGGCAGCTTCGAGGCACCGTACGCCTCGAGGAACGCGACCTCTGCGTACGAGCGCAGCGTGACCGCGACGAGGTTGCATAGCAGCACCATCGCGGCGCCGAGTAGAAAGGCGCGGCGGTTCATGCTGCATCCTCGAGCAGCAGGCGAGCGAGAGCATCCGAGAGCGCAGCGAGGGCGATCGGGTCTTCCTCGAGAACATCGCGCATGTCATCGAGCGCGACGCCGACCACGGTGCTCGCACGCTCGGCGATCGCCTCGAGAGCGGGCGTCTGCGGAGCGACGACCCGCACGAGGCCGAGCACGTGTCCCGCCTTCGCGGTCCCGCCGTGCTTGCGGTGCGTGCTCGTCGAAGCATTCGCGGCAGCCGCGGCGCGTGACGAGATGATGAAGGAACCGTCGACGACGACCCACACGCTGTCGTCGGTGTTGCGGCGTTCACCCGCCTCGAGTGCCTCTGAACGCGCGCGCTCGGCGAGCCGGATCACCACCGCCGGCGCGAGGCCAGCGAACAGCGGGCACGCCGCGAGCGCGCGGGCTCGCTCGAGAAGATCCATCTAGCGCTTGGACAGCATCTTCTTCTGGTTCGCCTGGATCGTCTTCTGGTTGGCGATCACCTGGTCGAGCTTCTTCTGGTTGCCAGCGATCTTGGCCTGGTTCGCCAGCACCTGGTCGAGCTTCTTCTGGTTGCTGGCGATCTTGGCCTGGTTCGCCAGCACCTGGTCGAGCTTCTTCTGGTTGCCGGCGATCTTGGCCTGGTTCGCGAGGATCGCCTTCTGGTTCTCGAGGATCTTCGCGAGTTGGGTCTGGTTGCCCGCGATCTTCTTCTGGTTCGCGAGAATCTTCTCCTGGTTCGCGATGATCCGCTCCTGGTTCGCGCGGCTCGCGTCGTTGCCGGAGGAATCGTGGCTGTGGTCACCGTTGGTCATCGTCTCGAGCATGGAATTCCACCCTTTCAGCGCACCCGCGCGCCGAGGCTGTATCGTTGAACCAGCCCCCTGGAGCGTGCAAGAGGGCCGGTCACCAGATCGCACCCGGTGTCATCTTGGTGCAACATCGACGGCGAGGGTCTTGCTGGGATCCTCCACGCACGATGCGCGCTCCACGCAACTACGCGATCCCGGTGGCCATGGTGATGGCGCTGTGGGGAGCGCGCGCCCCGGTTCACGCCCAGCCCGCACTCGATGCATCGGCCTACGATCTCGCGCCTGACCCAGGTCTCTCCGACGAAGACCTCGCGAAGCTGGCCGAGGGCGAGGCGATCGAGATCTTCGACGAGCGCCCCGACAAGCCGTTTGACCGCGATACCGAGGTCCGGCTCACCGGTGAGCAGCTGGCGGCGCGCGGCGCCACTGATCTCGCATCGGCGCTCGCCCTGTTGCCCGACGTCACCGTCCGCGATGCAGGCCGCGGCGGCTTCAACGTCGACATCCGCGGTGCCCGCAAGGGCGCGGTCGCGGTCCTGATCGACGGCGTCCCTGTCAGCGATCCGTACTACGGCACGTTCGACGTCTCCACGATCCCGGTGACCGACATCGTTCAGATTCGGATCTCGACGACGCCGCAGTCGCCGATCGACGGCCCGGGCGGACCCGGCGGCGTGATCGAGGTGCTCACGCGCGATGCAATCGGCGACCAAGTCGTGATCGCCCGCGTGGTCACGGACACGCTGCCGACGTTCGGCATCACCGGCACCGCTCGCGCGGCGCTCGCGAAGAACCTCGCCCTCCGCATCTCGTCGTCGGGCACGATGGGCGCCCGCGACCTCGAGCTCCC
>JAYUYE010000279.1:0-4878 GCA_043752985.1 Myxococcales bacterium | reverse complement strand
CGGCGATCCCGGCTGCGAGCGCGAGACCGAGCGAGAGAAAGAGATGACGAGTGCGAATCATTGGAGTCTCCTTTGGCCGATGGACGGCCATGTCCCCGATTTCCTTCAAACGCGGAGTATTTGCTAGCGTACTCACGGTGTCAAACCGCCGGGGGTGCCCTCCCATCGCCTCACCTTGGTTAGTGCATCGCATCACGATCGATCGACGTAGCCCCGCGACTTGAGGTTTGATGCGCACGTGATGGGGTCTCCGCGCGTCGTCCTCGCCCTCGGCTTCCTCTACGCGTGTGGAGGCGGATCGTCGGACGCCCCCGATGCAGGGATCCCAGATGCGTCGATCGACGCGCCCGGGTTGCCAGTGTTTCGCAACCCGGTGACCCTCGACGATACCGTTCTCGCCACGCAGTCGCTGCAGATCCTCGGCGCGGACGTTCCCGGCGCGAACGAGAGCTCGTGCAACGGCTGCCACGGCCTGACCAAGCAGCGGCTGCGCTACTGGCGCGCGCTCAGCGACAGCGCGATGGCAACGTGCCTGACGGATCTCTCGGTCAGCTCGCAGCAGTCCGCGCAGACGATGATCGACTGCATGCGCGAGATGCCCGCGCTCGCGACGAGTGACTTCCAGAGCAAGAAGCTCGGCATCTATGCGACCGCCGCACGGCTGCCGTGGTTCCAGTACGCATTCTGGGTCGCGTTCGGCGCCGACAGCTCGACGCTCACCGACTTTCAGGCGCACGCCGGAATGCCGAAGGACGGCATCCCGCCGCTGACCCAGCCGCAGTTCGACATCATCGCCGAGTGGTTCGTGCGTGGGCTGCCCGAGCTCGATCGCGTGCTCGTCACCGACCCGCCGCCCACGTCGTGCGAGCCGGGTATCTCGGCCGACGTCTCGACCCACGTCGCAGCGATGGAGACCACCGGCTGGCGAGCGAAGAACATCGGGACCCAGATGGCGATGTTCGGCTGCGGCGCGGAGACCGATCCGCGCAACTGCTTGCAGAGCGTTCCGCTCGGCACGGCGCAACCGTTCGGGACCGCCTGGGACCTCCCCGGACGCGGCCAGCTCCGCGTGCTCAAGGACGTCACGTACGTGACCTCGTACTGGACGCGCAGCTCGGTCGACGGCCGGTTCGTTGCCCACGGCGTCGCCAACGTGCAGGGCTCGTACGTGATCGATCTTTTGCGCGACGAGATCATCCCGATCAACAGCGCCTACGATCCGGCGTTCTTTCCAGACAACTCGGGCTTCGTGTTCCAGGGCGGTCCGCGCAACACGTGTGGGATGAGCGTGCTGACGTCGAACCCGGCCGCGATCACGATGACCGAGGCGGCGTGCCGCAAGATCGGCCAGATCGGTCTCTACCAGCACGTTGGTCAGCTGCTGGGCGGCGGCGACTACTTCGCACTCGACAACGAGTTCGTCTCCGACGACGGCGGCAAGCAGCCCACGCTGCAAGACCCCGACACCTCGTTCAGCTCGAACGCGTACTCGTCGTTCACACCGATGCTGTGGAACGGAACCACATACTCGCCGCGCACCACGGTCAACATCGATACGCCGTTCGAAGGCGACACCGTGCTGTCGCCTTCGGCGAAGCTGACGATCGCGCGCGTCTCCGGCCCCAACGATCGCCAGGTCGGCTACGTGCTGCGCAAGGTGAACGCGGTGTTCAACGGTTCGACCTATGCGATCAGCGCACCGGAGATCGCGCGCTACTGCCTGTCGGGCGGCAAGCCCGCGTTCTCGTACGACGAGCGCTGGGTCACATTCCATCACTACGTCACCGCCTCGGACGCCGTCGAGCTCGGCTTCACCGGCCCCACGGATCCTGCGTTCCAGCCGTACCTCCAGCAGGGCGCGGCGAACCTCTACCTGATGGACATCGCGACCGGCGTGCCGGTGCGGATCACCCACATGCAGCCCGGGCAGTACGCGCTGTTCCCGCACTTCCGTTCGGACGGCTGGATCTACGCGCAGGTGCGCGACCGCAATGCAGCCCACGAGTACAGCGTCGCCACCGACGCCGCGCTGCTGCTCGAGTAGGAGCGTTTTGAGGTACCCTGCGAGCGGGCGGCTCTGGATGCGCTTCCTTCCCTAGTTTCACGGTAGCGCATCCGCTCTCCGCCCACCTTTTCGATGGACGCGATCCGCACGCTTCTCCTCAAGCGCACCCACGTCGTGGTGCTGGACGCCGACCACGCCGCGAACGCCGCGACACGCCCATCACGCGACAGTGATCTCGAGAAGTTCGAGGACGAGCTCGCGAAGCTCGGGTTCGTGATGAGCCTCGATCTCGCGATCACGATCCGCCGGCTGCCGAACCAGGCAATCCAGGAGCTGCGCAACTGGATCGTGGATACGCTCGCGCAGACCACCGGCGCGCATCGGCCGCACGTGCCGCTGTTTCGGGCGTTCCCCGAGAGCGTACCGGCGAGCACGAGCGCGCTGTATCTGCGCCGCGTTCTGACCTGGCTGTGGACCCGTGCGGATCAGCCGTGTCCGTGGTGTGGGCAGATCAAGGCGATCGGCGCGCTCGATCCATGCGGACACCTCGTGTGCCGAACATGCTGGGACGGCGGGAACTACGCCGGCTGTCCGATCTGTCATCGCCGCGTCGCGCTGGGAAATCCGTTCGTGACTCCGGCGGCGCCGCCCGCTGGAACACAGCACGAACACGTCGGTGGCCACGAAGGGCAGCTGCGGCTGCTCCACCTCGCGTTCGATCTCGTGGCGAGCGCACGTGCACGCTTCACGCAGCTGTTGACCCGCGCGACACCGCTGTCGCCCGAGGATCGCATCGAGATCGAGACGGTGATCGATACGGTCGGGCCGGAAGCAGCGAGCTGGTTGCCGGCGAAGATCGCGGTCAAGGAGTCGATGGCGATCGCGATCGCGCGGTTGTGGATGGTGTCACCGGATCGGCCGGCGAGCCTGCGCGCGACGTCCGCGCACGTGGCGACGGCGACCGACGTTCTGCGCATCGCGGTCGTGCTGATGGGCGGCGACGCCGGGCTCGTCGGCGAAATCGCGAGCCCGAAGCGACTTGGCTCGCTGCCGCGCGGCTTGCGACGCGTCGTGCTCGAGGCGCTCGATCGGATCCCGCAGGACGCCCTCGTCGAGGATGTGCGGCGGCACGCGGGCCAGTGGAAGCGCGTCGGTGAGCGGCTACATCCGTTCGAACATGCGAAGCGCCTGCCGACCGCCGCGCTCGCATTTGCGGTCGCGCGGACCACGAACGTGGCGAAGGTCTCGTTCGGCGCCACGCTGCGCGCGCAGGTCGATCAGTTGCCGCGCGCGCGGATCGAGGGCGAACACATTCGCGTGACCTCGTGGGCGGGCGTGATCGAGGACGGCCTGCGCGCCGGTGATGCGCGTGGCATCGCGGACCAGCTCGCGACCCGGCCCGGCGAGCTGCTCCGCCGCGCCGATCACCTCGTGCGCGTGACGTTGGCGAACCAGCCCGAGGCGCTCGGCAAGATCCTCGAGACCATCCAGCACGCCGCACACCGGGGTGCACCGGCCATGCTGCTGACACTCGCGGCCCACGTCGCGCGGCGCGGACAGCCGTGGCCACGGCGCGTGTTCTTCCCGAAGAGCGCGGTGCTCAAGGCCTGGAGCACGGCCGATCTCCGCGCGCCTCTGCGCGCCGATGCCATCAGCTCGATCGTCACGTCGATCCGCAGCGAGCTTTTCCAGCGCGCCGAGCGCCGATCGCGGTTCGCGCGCGCGGTGATCGACCGCGGGCTCCTCGATCTACTCGTGCCGCTCAGCGAGCGGAGTGCATCGAAGTCCAAGATCGCGTGGCCGCGCGGCAGCGAGATTCCGATCCCGCACGCCGAGAGCCTGCGGCTGTTCCTCCACTGGGAAGATGCGCAGGGCACGCGCGTCGATCTCGATCTCTCGGTCGCGCTGTTCGATGCGAGCTGGCGCCACGTCGGCACCTGCGACTTCACGGACCTCGTCGTCGGCGATCACGCGGCAACCCACTCCGGTGATCTGACGTCCGCGCCACCCCCGCTCGGAGCCTCGGAGTTCGTCGATCTTCGTCTCGAGCGCATCCGCGCGCTCGGTGCAAAGCACGCCGTGATGGTCGTGTTCAGCTACAACTCGATCCCGTTCGACCGCCTGCCCCAAGGGTTCGCCGGTTTGATAGTCAGCCCCGCGGTGGGCATGCACTTCGATCCGCGCGCGGTCGCACAGCGCTTCGATCTCGCGGGCCGGTCAGTCATCACCGTGCCCCTGACGATCGATCTCGAGGCGCGTCGGCTGCGCTGGCTCGATGTTCACATCGCGAGTCATGCCGAGCTGCAGCAGGTCGGCGGGTATCGCGCTGCGCTCGCGCACATCGGCAAGGACTTCGCCGACCTCGCGAGCACCGCGGCGCGCCCGACCCTGTGGGACGTGGCGTGCATCCATGCGGCCGCGCGGGCCAACCTCGTCTACGTCCGCGAGCGCGAGGGCGCGATCACGCAGTACCGCCGCCGCGATGGCGAGCCCGCGGTCGACCGACTTGCGCGCCTGCTCGCAGGTGCCGACGATGACGGCACGCTGAATGCGATCCCGCCGGCGAACGCCCCGACGTGGTTCGCGCTGCTCGATGACACCCTCGCTCTCCCCGGCGGCAGCGAGGGCTACATCCTCGACGCTCGCAAGACCGGCCCCGGCGTCACTCGGCTCGCCGCCGCGGACCTGGTCTCGCAGCTCGCCGGCACGCCCTGAACAGGGCCCGCATGAAACGCGACCTGGTTCTTGCCGGCACGCTTCGCGCGATACATGGCGGCGTCGGCGAGCGATAGCAGCGTCTCGGGTGTCCGCGAGTCGTGGGGGAACTGGCTCACACCGACCGAGGCAGACAGCTGCAGCTCGACGCCGGCGAC
>JAYUYE010000278.1:0-4878 GCA_043752985.1 Myxococcales bacterium | reverse complement strand
CGGGGACGTCGAGCTCGATCGAGGTCAGCGTCGCATCGCAATCACCGACCGGTGTCGAGTGAAAGGTGTCCAGGTCGATCGTGACGTGCGTGAACGTGACGTTCGAGAGCGTGCCCCGGATGTTCGGCGAGACGCCCATCAGGTTGAGCGTTCCGCCCGTCGCCATGTAAACGCTGTCCTCCATGCCCGAGCCCGGATCGACGTCCGTGTACAGCAACACGCACGCGCCGCACGTCTCGTAGTCGATCTCTGCGCCGGTGAGTGCGATCGCTCCCGCGACGATCTCGCCGGTCGTGAACACGCCGAGCCCCTTGAACAGCTGAACCGACAGGTTGTCGGTCAGCGGGTCGGCGTTCAGCGACGCGTCGTAGAAGATCTGGGTCGGGTTGGTGTCGAGATCGCGCGACGCCACTTCGTCGGTCGGCGTCACGGTCCCGTACATCGGCGTCGCCGTGCACGGCCGTGGAGCCGCATCGGGCTGCACGATCATCGTGGCGTCCGGACGCGCCGCGCCATCGTCACCACACCCGACCAGGCCAACCGACGCGACGAGCAAGGCGATACGCATGAGGCCGGGGAACCTACGCGAACCCCGGAGCGCCGGGAAGCTCAATTCGTGGGGTGGGTGAAGTCCGAGCCACACAACGAGATGTCGTAGGTGATAGGTCCTGTGCTCGACGAGAACAGGCCGGTCCACACCGCGTACATCGTGTTCGGCTTGACCGCGATCGTCTTAAATTCGCTCTCGGTCGTCGCCGTCTTGTTGGCCTGACCGACCCGCGGCACCAGGCTGGTCTCGAACAGGAACGCATCGAGGTCGGCGGTTCCGGTCCAGTTCACGCGCAGGGTGACCTCGTCGGTGTTCGCGCCGGTCGTGAACACGAACGAGTCGCGATCTTTGTAGGAGCCGTTAATCGCGATCTCGGCGAGCGTGCCGCTCAAGCGCTTCGCATCGCCGGGGGTGAGCGTGAGCGCGGTCGGTTCGGCTGTATCGGCCGCCGCGGTGAGCGTGTCCGCTGGGGTCGCCGAGTAGTTGACCGCGTAGACGTCGTTGCCACGGCTGCCCGCTCCGTCGTTGGCCTCGGTGAAGCTCGCCGCGGCCGTGATCTTCGGGCAGCGCACCGCCGGATCGTCGGCGGTGATCACGATCTTGTAGGGAATCGGTGCCGTCGGTGCGGCCGCGTTCCCCGCGATCACGGCGAACTGATAGACCCCTGCCTCCACGGTCTCCATGTAGAACACGTGCGTCCCGAGCAGCACCTGGTCAGCGTAGCGGTCCTGGAAGTCCGCGCCGTTCGAGAGCTCGAGCGTGACATCGCGGAGCGCTTCGAGGCCCGGGCCCGAGACCGTCACCCGGATCGGTCCGGCGGGCACCATCACCGCATAGCCATCGACATCGACGAGCCCGTCGGTCGCCGAGAAGTGCGACGTGTCGATCTGCCCGCACAACGTGACCGCACCCGTGAGCGACTTTCCCGTCGTCTCGGGATTGTTGGCGGGCGTCGAGAGGTCGTCGTTGGTCGCGTCCTGGAGCTCGGTGTAATCGCAGCCTCCCGGCAACGGCGGGGCATCGGGCGCCGCATCCACGGTGACCGGAGCATCGGGGTTTGCGGGCGCGTCGTCGCCACAGCCAACGAGTGCGAGCACGGCAAGGGATAGATAGGGGATCGATCGCATGTCCGATCACTCGAACATGACCCGACCTCCGGCGTCCAGCCGGTCCGTCTACCGCGGAACGCAGGGCCGCAGCGCAAGTCGGGCATCAGCCGATCGCGCCATTGCGCGCGCACTAGTCGTCGCGTCGCCATAGCCGCCGCACGCCGGTCCAGTCGATCGTGTTCTGTGCGGCGGCACGCAGCATGCGGTAGAGCGCGCTCTCCGGCGCGACCGCCTCGGGGGGCTCCGTGGGCGTGACGTCGGGAAGCGCCATCTCGATCGACATCACCCCGCCGCCGACCTCGATCGTGCGCTCCGGTGAGATCGTCTTGATCAGGCCCGCCATGCCGGCGTTCGATCCCAGCACCTCGCACTGAAACCGTTCGAGGCCACGCTCCCCCGCGGCTGCGCACAACCGAAGGAACAATAGCTTGCCGAGGCCACGGCCCTGGGAATGATCCGCGACTGCGATCGCCGCTTCCGCCGTGGCGTGCAGCTCCGGCAGCCGGATGAACCGTGCGATGCCCAGACCGATGCGCTCGCCGGTGGCGGCGTCCTCGCGCACGGCGCAGAGGGCAAAGTGATCTTTCTGATCGACCTCGGTGAGGTAGCGCAGCTCGTCCGGGCTCAAGGTCGTCTTTGGCGCGAGGAACCGTGCATAGCGGGACTCGGCGGACCAGCGCTTGAATTCCGCCTCGAGCAGCGTCTTGTCCTCGGGAACCACCAGGCGCAGCACGACCTCCGTCCCGTCGCGCAGGGTGACGTGTTCGATGTAGTCGGCCGTGAAGTGCCGAGGCGCTGCGTCGCTCACGGAGCGAGTCTACCCGAGCAGCGAGCGGGCACACGCGAACACCGCATCGAGCATGGGTTCTGTCAGCCGGCCGGTGAACGTATTCTGCTGACTGACGTGGTAGCTCCCGAGCACGTGCCACGGGCCGAGGGTCGTGATCGCGCCGTGGGCGAATTTAGGGCGCGGTCTTGGGAGCGGATGACCGAGCCTGTCCGCGGCGAGGAGAAGGCCGTCCCACGCGAACGCGCCGAGCGCGAGGATCGCGCGGACGTTCGACAGCAGTGTCAGCTCGCGGGTGAAGAACGGGATGCAACGATCGCGCTCGGCTGGTGACGGCTTGTTGTCTGGCGGCGCACAGCGAACGATGCACGAGACGTATGCGTCGGTGAGGACGAGCCCATCGGCGGCCGCGATCGAGGTCGCCTGGTTCGCGAACCCGGCGCGGTGGAGAGCGCCGTACAGCCAGTCGCCCGAGCGATCGCCGGTGAAGATTCGCCCGGTGCGGTTGGCGCCGTGGGCGGCCGGTGCGAGCCCCACGACGAGGAGCCGTGCCCGCAGATCGCCAAACCCCGGGACCGGCCGCGCCCAGTACGTGTGATCGACGAACCGCTTCGGTGGGTCGGCGGCTGCAGCCTCGCGACAGCGAACGATCCGTGCGCACCTGCGGCAGCTCGTGATGTCAGAGGTCAGCGCGGTCGCAGCTGCGACGCCTCCGTCTCGCGATGCGTCGAGGCGGCGGATGCGATGCGACACCGCTGAGATTGTCGCACGCGATGTGTCACGGTTCTTGATCAGCGCTGCGTGTACCTCATCGTTCGCATCCGCTACTCGATGAGGGATGCATTCGAGAACGGTTTGGATCATTGCCGCGGCGGTCGCGGGCCTCGCGGCGAGTGCCTCCGCACAGTCGGTCACCACGGGTGCGGTCCAGGGCCGCGTCCTCGACAAGGCGACTCAGGGGCCGCTCGGACCTGATGTGGGCCAAGACGATCGATTCCACCGGCAACGAGACGGGTGTGCCGACGGCGCGCAACCCGAACTTCGGCAAGCCGACGAGCCGGTACTCACCCACCTCTGCGCGCGTTGGCTTCCGGCTGACGTTCTAAATGCGCGCCCGTGCACGGAGGCACGCGAACTGCGCGTTGCGGCACGTGGGCGGCCAGCTCGAACGGAGCGAATACACGGCCGCGCCTGGCCGTGATCGTCGGTACAGGACTTGCTGAGCTGGGTCTGGATGAAGTCTATCCGCAAGGTCGTGGTGCTCGGAGCCAACGGTGCGATGGGTTCCGGATCGGGCGCCGTGTTCGCGGCCGCCGGGGTCCCGACAGTCTTTCTCGCGCGGACGCTCGAGAAGGCGGAAGCCGGCCGCGCTCGTGCGGAGCAGCTGACGAAGGGCAAGGTCTCGAAGGACCTCATCCAGTGCGGAACGTACGCGGAGGACCTCGGCCGCGCCCTCGCTGATGCGGATCTGATCTTCGAGGCGGTCGCCGAGGACAAGGCGACCAAGCGCGACGTGTTCGCGCTGATCGACAAGCTGCGCAAGGACGACTCGATCGTCGCGACCGTGTCGTCGGGTCTATCGATCGCCGGCATGTGCGCCGGGTTCCCCGACAGCCTGCGCAAGAACTTCCTCGGCATTCACTTCTTCAATCCACCGACGATCATCGTCGGTTGCGAGCTGATCCCACACGCCGGTACGGATCCCGGGGTCGTCGCGGTCGTTCGCGATTTCCTCATCAACGTCGCCGGGCGCGAGGTCGTCCAGACCGCCGATACGCCGGCGTTCGCTGGCAACCGGCTCGGCTTCAAGGTGCTCAACGAGGTCGCGCAGCTCGCCGAGGAGCATGGCGTCGCATTCATGGATCAGCTCGTCGGTCCGTACACCGGTCGCGCGCTGCCGCCGCTCGCAACGATCGATCTCGTCGGCTGGGACGTCCACAAGGCGATCGTCGACAACCTGTTCGCGAGCACCCACGACACCGCGCACGATCAGTTCAAGCTGCCCGCGTTCATGCAGCAGGGCATCGACCGCGGTCACCTCGGTCGCAAGACGCGCGACAAGGGCGGGTTCTTCCGCATCGAGGGCAAGGGCGCCGATGCCAGGCACTTCGTTCTCGATCCGAAGACCGGCGGCTACCGTCCGATGGCGGAGATCTCGCCGCCCATGCCCGCGTTCGTGGACCACATGAAGACCGCGATCAAGAACGGGAGCGGCACCGGCTATCGCCACGCGATGGAGGTGCTGTGCACCGCCGAGGGCAAGGAAGCCGACATCCTGCGCAGGGTGCTACTCGGCTACATCTCGTACGGGCTCGGTCTCGTCGGCAACGTCGTCGAACGGCCACGCGATATCGACCGGATCATGGGCTTTGGCTTCAACTGGGCACCGCCATCGGTGCTCGTCGATGCGATCGGTCCGGGCCGGACGATCG
>JAYUYE010000277.1:0-1847 GCA_043752985.1 Myxococcales bacterium | reverse complement strand
ACGAAGGACCAACGTTGCATGCTGGTACAGACGATCGCACGTGCGGTTCCGTCGCATTAACCGGAACAAAAAAGGCCCCGGCGAGGTGCCGAGGCCGTGAGCTGCGCGTGCCGAGAATCAGCCGGCGAACGCCCCGCGGACGCTAGCCCGCGATGGTGAGTCCCATCTGGGCGCGCACCGTGAAGAACTCCTCGGAGATCGAGTAGAGGACGAGCTCCTTGATCTTGTCCTTCACCTGCGGACCACCCACGGTGACCGGCTCGGCCGAGACCATCCGGGCCGCCACCTCGAGATCACCGCACACCACGAAGCCGGCACGATGCGACACGGCGTCGACCGCGTGGCCCCACTTCGCGAGGTTGATCTCGGGCGCCGCCTGGATGAACCGCTGCACCACCGCACCGAGCTGCTCGAGGAGCTGAGGCGGCATGCGCTTCTGCATCTCGGGGAGGTACTGCTGGACGGTCTGGACCATGTCAGGCGGGATCGGGAACCGCGGCTGCACCATCACGATGGCGCTCAGCACGACCACCTTGAGCTCGGTGTTCGTGGGCAGCAGCATCTTGAGGTAGTACTCCGGCCGCATGAAGGTCAGGCGGCGGGCCGAGAGGAACGCGATCTCGCGCTCGCTCTTGCCCTGGAGCAGATGCGGACGGACGACGAACGACGGGCACAGCTCCGACTTCTCGATCGCATTCGCGAGCTGGATGTCGGCCGGCTTGTTGTCCTCGACGAGGAACACTTCGGGGAGCGGGACGTTGAGGACCTGCGCCACGTAGTAGAACAGCTTCGAGAACATGAGCGGATCGCCCGGCAACTGCCGCCGATCCTTGCGCTTGATGCCGAAGTCCTTGTGCGGGAACGCCTTCATCGCGGCGACGCCCTGCCATGACGCTCCGAAGATCGCGCTGATGTAGCGGTTCTCGTCGGGGTGCACGAGCTTGGCCCAGGTGTCCGGGCTCATCACGTTCTTCGCCTTGACGAGGCCACGCGGCTTGTACTGCTCGTAGAACTGCAGCTCGTCCGGGTCGGCCTTCTTGAGGAACGCGAGGGTGTTACAGACGCACCAGGTCTTGTCGTACTGGTGCGCATCCATGTAGATGCGGCGCAGCGCCTTGTACGAGTCGTACTTGAACGGCTCGTTCTTCAGCATCCGCATGTGCTGCTCGATCGCCTTGTCCGTGTAGTCCGGACCCGCGACGAGATAGAGCTCGGCGAGGATCTCGGCACGGTCAGTACCATCGGCACGCAGCTCGTTCTTGGGATCGAGCTGCTGCGCGATCTCGTAGGCCTGCGTCGCCGACTGGTAGTGCTTGAGGCGCGAGCGATAGATCTCGCCGAGACCGTCGAACAATCCGACCTGGATCTTGTGGAAGGTCGGCGTCGACTGCTTCGGCATGCGCTTGACCATGTCGCGGTACGCGCGCTCCTGGCCCTTCCAGTCGCGCTTGGTGGTCAGCACCTTGTCGATCGCTTCGAAGGAGCGCAGCGCGCGCGGGATCATCTGCTCCGACATCTTCTCCGGAACCGAGAAGTAGCTGTCGAGCGCGCGGTTGTAGTAGTCGACCGCCTCGTCGAGCGACTTCAGCTCGTCGCGATAAATCGTGGCGCTCGCATGGAGGTAGGCCCCCTTGCGGATCGTGTCCGACTCGAGCGCGATGAAGCGGTCGATGGTCTCGACGACCTTCTTCCACTGCTTCTGCTCGGTGTAGAGGTCGAGCACCTTCTGCAGGAGTTGGTGGTCGTCGGGGGCAACCTCGAGAGCATCGAGGTACGCCGCCGTCGACTTCTGCGGGTTCTGCAGCTTGTCGTGATAGATCGTCGCGATCTGGTCGAGGAGCTCGACC
>JAYUYE010000276.1:0-4888 GCA_043752985.1 Myxococcales bacterium | reverse complement strand
ATCGGAAGACGCAGGTAGTGGACCGGGCGCCGGCGCGGGCGCGAGTGGCGCGTCCGAAGCGTCGCGCGGCGGACCGAGCGCGGGCGCTGGCGACGAGGGCGCGGGTCGCACTGGCGATGGCGGAGTCGGCGGCAGCGGCGGTGATCCGTCGAGCGTCGGTGGCGCGACAGGTTCAGCGGGCGGTAGTGGCGCGGCGCCTGGCGGCGTTGGTGGATCCGGCGGTGATGTCGGCGCCGGCGGCGCGGCCGGCGGCGCACGTGGCGCTGGTGCCGGCGCAGCTCCCGGTGGAGCTGGCAGCGTCGATGCGGGCGGCGCGAGCGAACCAGCATCCGGTGGCGCTGGCGGAAGCGGCGCAGCACCCGGCGGTGGAACCGGTAGCGGGGGTGTCGGCGGCGGTGGAGCCGCGGGCGGAGCCGGCGGCATGCGCGGCGAGAACGAGGCCGTGCTCCACAACCCCGAGGGCGGAGCTGGCGTTGCCGGTGGAAGCAGCGTCTCGGGCGATGCCAAGTTCGCGACCACGGGCTCGGCGGGAACCGGATCGACGGACGTCTCCGTCGAGAAGGACCTCGTGTCCAAGCCGCGCGACATGCAGTACGAGACCGAGCGCGCGCAGACCACGGATCAGCGAGCGCGAGGCGAGGTCAATCGCGAGCTCGGCGCCGACGGTCAGTCCGTGATCAATGACGGCGGCACCGGGATGGCGGAGCGCGAGGTCCGGTACGCGGCGGGCGATACGAACGCCGCCCGCACGGCAGCGCGCGCCGAGGAGATGGCGAACAAGGACGCGACCGAGTCCGTCCGCCAAGGCGCCATCGACCAGTCCGGGTACACGGATCCCGAGTCGCAGATGGGCAAGGCGCAGTACGCTGTGCACGAGAAAACGGATCCAGTCCACGCCAAGGTGAGCGAAGCCGAGACCGCGAAGTCGCGGGCGGAATACGCGGTTGCCCACCCGCAGGACGAGGCGAAGGCGCAGGCTTCGAATGCCGCGGACGACGCGATTCGAGAGAACGCGCCGTTCGATGCGGACAAGGTCCAGGGCCAGGCGAACAAGGCTGCGGGTGCGGTTGCGAACCCGGAAGCCGCCGCGCAGCACGAGATCGACCTCGAGATCGAGGCCAAGGAACGCGAGGCCGCGGTGAAGGTCGGCGTCCATGGAACGGCAACGGGTTCGGGCAACCGCCCCGAACCCGGTGACAAAGACAAGACGTAGTCGGTTCGGAAATCGGCGGCCCTCCGGCGTTGCGAAATGACTCGCCATGCGTTGACCGCGACGAGCCGTTTCCCGATGATTCGTCTTCGTTCGAAGGGGTCGAAACGAAAGGATTCTCGCGGTGGACGAGGAAGCCCTCATTGCTTGGCAGGATGTGCTCGACATGGTCGCCGCGGGGCGACCAAGTGAGGTCGGCTGCCCGTATTGCAATCACCGTCCGCTAACGATCGAAGAGGTCGAGCACTCGACCCGGATCTCGTGTGGCAAGTGCAAGAAGTTCATCCAAGGACGGTTCTCGTGATCGGAGTCGGCAATGGCTAACGATCGCGACTTTCTCGGCAAGGGGCTTCGGTTCCCCGTGTCGATCAACTTGAACGGTGGCGTGTCGAGCTCGCAGCTCGAGGAGAACGTCCGCCAGTCGATCTTCATCATTCTCGGCACGGCGCCCGGTGAGCGGCTCAATCGCCCGACGTTCGGATGCCGGGTCCACGATCTGATGTTCGCGCCGAACAACGCCGTCACCTCCGGCCGCGCCGAGGTCTACTGCGAAGAAGCGCTCTACAAGTTCGAGCCGCGAATCGATCGCTGCCGGTGCACGGCGATGCCAAACGCCAACGAACCGAACCGTCTGGATATCCGGATCGAGTACGTGATCGCGGGGAAGCACGACAAGCGCAGCCTCGTGTTCCCGTTCTACCTCAAGAACGAAGACGACGAAGAACCCGTCGCCAAGACCACCAACGACACAACGGCGCGTAGCTAACATCCCATGATCCCACCGCCGAAGCTCGACGACCGCACCTTCCACGACATCGTCGAGGAAGCCATCTCGATGATCCCGCGCTACTCACCGGAGTGGACGAATCACAATGCGTCCGACCCTGGCATCACGCTGATCGAGCTCGCCGCGTGGATGACGGATCTGCTGATCTATCGGCTCAACCAAGTTCCGGACAAGAACTACGTCGCGTTCCTGAACCTGCTCGGCATCAAGCTGCGGGCTCCGCGCGCAGCGAAGGCGCTGACCCGGTTCACGCTGGTCGAAGGCGGAACCAAGCAGCGCGTCCCGCGCGGCACCCAGGTCTCGACGCCGCACGCGACGGAAGAGCACACGGTCACGTTCGAGACGGCGCGCGATGCGATCGTCACGTCGGCCAGGCCAGACCGCTGCTTCACCTACTACGACAACTCGTACTCGGAGAACAGCCGCTACATCGATCCGCCGCTCGGCATCGCCGAGGCACCCTTCGAGGTGTTCGCGGGTGCACAGCGCATCGAGCGCTACCTCTACCTCTCTGATCCTCGGTTCGCGAACACCGGTGATGCATCGCTGCTCCGCGTGTACCTCGGAACGCCCGAGCGCGGTGGTCGCGATCTCGCGCGACTCCTCGAGTGGGAATACTGGGAGGGCTCGCGGTGGAAAGAGCTCGAGCCCGCGAGCATCGAGGTCGATCGCGGCGAGGTCTCGTTCCTCGGACCCTTGCGGTTCGAGCCGACCACGGTCAACCACATCGAGGGCCTGTGGATGCGCGGCCGACTCGCCGAGGTCCCGGAGTCGCCCGAGGATACCGAGATCGATACGATCCGCGCGCGTGTCGAGATCGTCGGCGAAGGTCTGCTGCCGACGCAGGCGTACGCGAACCTTGACAACGCAGCGTTCCTCGGCCTCGACCTCGGCAAGAACATGTATCCCTTCGGCAAGGAGCCGAAGGTCGATTGCATCCTGTACGTCTCGTGCGACGAGCTGCTCCAGACCGCCGACGCGTACATCTCGATCGAAATGTTGCTCGCGGACTCGAGCGTGATTCCGCGCCCAAATCCGAGCGAGCAGCTCGTGCTCGCGTTCGAGTACTGGGATGGCAAGCGCTGGCGTCACCTCGGTCGGTCCGCGCCGCGTGGCGCGCTGCCGGGCGCGGGTGACGAGGTCGGCTTCCACGACGACACCAAGGCGATGTCGCAGTCCGGCACGATCAGCTTCCGCCGTCCGAAGGACATGACGCCGTCGGAGGTCAACGGTGTCATGTGCCGCTGGATCCGCATTCGCATCGAGAAGGGCGACTACGGCGAGCAGGGCACGTACACGCTCGAAGCCGACAAGTGGATCTTCAAGGACGAGCGTCAGCTGCGACCGCCAGCGCTGCGCTCGATGACGTTCCGCTATCGCGAGGACTATCGCGACGTGCGGCACGTGCTCGCGTTCAACGACTTCCAGTACACGGACGTCACCGAGGTCGCGCGCACCGAGTTCACGATCTTCCAGCCGTTCCAGGCCAAGGCCGAAGAATCCCCCGCGCTCTACATGGGATTCGTCGCCAAGCCGCCGAACGATCCGCTCAGCCTCTACTTTCAGCTCGAGGAAGAGCTCGGGCTCGGGTCGCTGCCGACCGACGAGGCCGAGGTCGCGACCACCGAGCTCGACAAGTACGAGACGATGCGCCGCCTTGCCTGGGAGAGCGGGCAGCGCGTGGTCTGGGAGTACTGGGATGGCCGCGAGTGGGAGCCGCTCGCCGTCGACGATGAGACACGTGGCTTCACCGCGTCCGGGTTCGCATTCTTCGTCGCACCCGACGACTGGATGATGTCGAGCAAGTTCACCGAGGAGCGGTTCTGGCTGCGCGCCCGGCTGGAGCAGGGCGGGTACGTCAAGCCGCCCCGGATCCGGATGGTCGTCACCAACGCGATCGACGCGTACCATCAGGAGACGATCCGCGACGAAACGCTCGGTAACTCCGACGGCTCGCCGATGCAGCAGTTCCGGTTCCTCCGCGGGCCGCTGCTCGAGGACGAGATCGTGGAAGTGCGCGAGCGCCAGAAGCCGCCGATGGAAGAGATCGCGGAGCTCGGTCCGGACGCGGTGCGCCAGTACGAGCCCGAGAACACGCAGAACAACGAGGTCTGGGTCCGCTACAAGCGGGTCGAGAGCTTCTTTGCCTCGAACCCGCGCAGCCGGCACTACACGCTCGAGTACGTCAGCGGCATGATCACGTTCGGCGACGGTCGGCGCGGCGTCGTGCCGCCCGAGGCGAAGAACTCGGTCGTTGCGCGCTCGTATCGGATCGGTGGCGGATCGATCGGCAACGTCAATGCCGGCACGCTGACCTCGCTCGGTCGCGCGCTCGCGTACATCGAGGGCGTGGTCAATCCGTTGGCCGCGACCGGTGGTGCCGATCGCGAGACGATCGAAGAGGCGAAGAATCGCGCTCCGTACACGATCAAGAGCCGCGACCGCGCGGTGACCTCCGAGGACTACGAGATGCTCGCGCTGCGCGCATCGACGACCCTCGCCCGTGCGCGCTGCGTGGCCGATCGCTCGAACCGGGGGCACGTCACGCTCGCGCTCGTGCCAAAGGGCGAGACCCGCACCGAGGAGCTCACGCGGCGGCTCGTGCCGTCGAACGAGGTGCTCCGCTACGTCAAGCGGTACCTGGACGACCGCAAGCTCGTCGGGACCGTGCTCAACGTGGTGCGGCCTCGCTACAAGGATCTGTCGTTGCGCGTGGTGCTGATCCGGCGCTCGATCGGAACGTCCGATCGCCTACGCAAGGACATCGAGCAGAAGCTTCGCCGCTACCTCCACTCGCTCGTGGGCGGACGCGACGGCAAGGGCTGGGAGTTCGGTCGGCCGGTCCTCAAGGCCGAGCTGATCCACCTCGCTGAGGAGATCCCAGGCGTCGA
>JAYUYE010000275.1:0-4891 GCA_043752985.1 Myxococcales bacterium | reverse complement strand
TCGGCAAGGCGATGAAGGTGGCGAAGGCCGCCGGCACGTCAGGCCACGTGGTGTGGTCACCTAGCTGATCGTGGCGTCCCCGGACGACCACGCCGATCGACCTAACGACACCGACCCTGCGGTCGCCGAGACCCAGGCGTCGGATAGTGCCGAGCCTTCGTCGTCCTCGTCCGCGGCACTGACTGGTCGCGAGGGCCGCGGACCACGCGCGATTCGTCCGGGCGATACGCTCGGCCGCTACGAGATCGGCGAGGAGCTTGGCGAGGGCGGCATGGCGACGGTGTTCAAGGCGCGCGACAAGGAGCTGCGCCGCGACGTCGCCGTCAAGGTGTTGTTCCCGCACCTCTCGCGGCGCCCCGACATCGTGCGGCGATTTCACCGCGAAGCACGCGCGGCCGCCGGCCTCGAGCACGCGAACATCCTGCGTATCTACGACGTCGGCGGCGCCGAGGGCGAGGACCCGCCGTACATCGTGATGGAGATGATCCGCGGGCGCACTCTCCTCCAGGAGATCGAACAGCGCGGGCCGATGTTCTCGGAGATCGTGGCGTGCGTCGGTGTGCTGCTCGCGGATGCACTCGCAGCCGCGCACAAGGGCGCGATCGTTCACCGCGACGTGAAGCCGGCGAATGTGCTGATCGCTGCCGGCGGTCGCCTGCTGCTCGCCGACTTCGGCGTGGCGCGGCTCGAGACGGAAGACTCGCTCGTGACGAAGACCGGCGCGTTGCTCGGCACGCCCGCGTACATGAGCCCCGAGCAGGCGATGGGCGACACGGCGACGGCGCGCAGCGATCTCTACTCGCTCGGCGCGACGCTGTATCAGCTCGCGACCGGCTCCTTGCCGTACACGGGCAACTCGGCTCGCGTGCTCGCGCAGATCGCGACCGGCGCACTGGTGCCGCCGCACAAGAAGCGCACCGCGGTCGGGCCCGATCTGTCGAACGCGATCGTCGCGATGATGGCGACCGAACCCGCGCAGCGCACCGGGAGTGCCGCCGTGGTTTCGAGCGAGCTCCGCGCGATCGTCGCGGCAGGCGGGCTCGGCGATCCCACCGACGAGCTCGCGGCGTACTTCACGGATCCCGAAGCGTTCGTTCGCGATCGCTCGCCGAGGATCGTGACCGCGACGATCGCCTCCGCCCAGCGCGCTGCCGCCGAGGGCCGGCTCCCGCGCGCACTTGCCCTCGCGGATCGCGCGGGAGCACTTGCCCCCGATGATCCGGCGGTCAGCACGCTGATCGAGAAGCTCGCAGAGGGCGGCCGATCACGGAGCCGACGCAAGGTCGTCGCGCTCGCGGCGTTCGGCGTCGCGATCATCGGTGGTGGTGGCGCGATCGGATACGTGACGCTCGGCGCCGGTGGTGACAGCGCGCAAGATGCTGCGGTGGTCGCCGTCGCGGATGCAGGTGCGAGCACTGGCGATTCCGGACGTGGCGCGATGGACGCGCCGGTCGACGGCGCCGGTCTCGTGACAGCGGCCGACACGGGGCGGGTCGACGCGAGTTTCGTCGTCGCCGTGGCCGACGCACCACCCGCCCTCGTCGCGCGCGATGCCGGCACGGGGCGCCGCCGGGATGCCGGCGCCGCGGTCGCGCTGACGACGGATGCGAGCGTGCTGTCGATCGATGCGGCGATCGTGATGACGATCGATGCCGCGGTCGTGGCCGCGACCGGCGCGATCATCGTGAAGGCCGACACCTGGTGCGACGTCGAGATCGATGGTGAGCTCAAGGGTCGGATCAGCGCGAAGCCGATCCAGGTCTCTGCTGGCACTCACACGGTCGTGTGTACGCAGGGTAGCGGCACGGGCCTGATCTGGACGAAGCAGGTCGAGGTCGCGGCAGGGAAGACCACGACGGTCAGCGGCTCCCTGCTGCCGGCGATCGAGGTCCGGATCGCGACCAACGTCACGATCGACGGAGTCGCCTATCGCGCCGGCGCGACCGCCAGGCTCAAGGGTCGGCTCCGGCTCGAGAAGGACGGGGTCACGGTCAACGTGACGATCTCGAGCCCATGCGAGATCCGGGACACGCCAGGCCTCGATTGCTATCGCTGACTTGCGCAGGTCTTCCCGATCCCTGACAGCGCTGTCGCGATCGCCGGCGGCGGCGCGGGGACGCCTCCCTGGACCGCCTCGTGATCCGGGCACTTGCGCCTGGCAGGGTGGTTGCAGCACCGTGATGCCTCGTGAGCCGAATCCCGCTACTGCTCGCCCTGGTGTCCGGGTGCTTCTATGCCGACCCGATCAACCAGCGCCCGTCGATCACCATCAAAGGGGAGCCGACCGAGGCGGTGTACCGGCGTGACCACCTGGAGCTAATCGCCGACGCCGAGGATCCGGATGGCCACTACGTCTCGTACCGGTGGCGCGCGTACGCGTGCATCGAGGCGATGGGCGAGACCGGCTGCGACCAGGCTCCGTTCGCCGACGGTCTTCAGCCGACGTTCCCGATCGACGTGCCGCCCCGGCTCATCGACGACGTCACGCCGGTCAGCCTCCTGCGCATCGTGCTTGTGGGCAAGGACGAGCTCGGTGCCACGTCGCGTCCCCAGGAGGAGCTGTTCCTCGCCGTCAGCAATCGCCCCCCGACGATCGCGCTCGGTCGCAGCAGTCGCTACTCCTTCGTGTCCAACACTCCGATCGAGATCGCCGCGAAGATCGGCGACGCCGACGACGGTCCGGCCGCTGTGACCACCGTGTGGAAGACGTTCGGTCCACCCACCGGTGACACCGACAATGCACTTGTCGACTTCACGATCGCACCGGATCTCGAGGACCCCGAGCACCTGCAGTTCGGCAAGATCTTCACCGCGAACGTCCCCGGCGAATGGACGGTCCGCGTCACCGCGACCGATCCGCTCGGTGCCACCATCGTCGAGTCGACGATGATTACCGTCGCGATCGACAGTCCGCCGTGCCTCGCGCAGGCCCTCCCGATCGTGCCGACTGGCGGCGCCGCGCTGCCGATCACCGATCCCACCCTGTTCCGCATCCCGGTCGTGATCGACGATCTCGACCTCTATCCGCCGCGGCCCGACGACGCGTTCCTCGGCACGACGCGGTTCGCGTGGTCGGTCAAGGCACCCGGTCAGCCGACGCATGTGGTGATCTCCGGCGCGACCGGCAACAGCTTCGCGGTCGACCCGGCGAGCTACACGCCCGGCGACATCATCGAGGTGCGCGCCGAGATCTTCGACCGCACGAACGACGTCCTGCAGTGCCCGGCGGGGGATCCGACGTGCTCGGTGGTCTCGCAGTCCACCTGCATTCAGCGCCAGACCTGGCGCGTGGAGGTCCGCTGACATGCGAAGCATCCTGATGCTGATCACCGCGACCGCGCTCGCCTCGGGCTGTGCCGGCAGCTTCGATGGCACCCCGGACGATCCGTGCCGCGTCACGCTCGGGTTCACGCCCGCGATGCCGACGTCGGGGCTGGCCGGTGAGGTCACGGTCACCGCGAGCGTGCAGAACACGGTCGGAGTGCTCGCCTACACCTGGCGGGTCACGTATCTCGGCGGGCAGGTCGACTTCCAGGACGCCGCCGCCGATGACTCGCAGATCCGGTTCACCGCGCTCGATCCCGGCGTCTACACCGTCGATCTAGATGTCGATGCGCCGACCGTGCAGTGCCCCTCCGCGAACGAGCGGATCACCGTCGTCGACCCGAACGGCACCACGCTCGATGTTCGTCTCCATGTCACGCCGCCTTTCGATCTCGATGTGCCGCCGATCGATCGGCTGATCCGCGTCTACGGCAATACCGACTACGACCTCGGCCCGGTCGTCCTCGATCCCGGGATTCCCGTGGCGGGGACCGTGCGCACCGCCAGCAACACCGGCGTCCCCGCGTACATCACGCTGACGCCGCAGGGCATGGCGGGCGCCGTGACCGAGACGTTCTCGAGTGCGAGCGGCGCCTTCGATGTCACCGTTCTCAACCAGCCACACGACGTGATCGTGATCCCGTCGGTGGCCGGCCTCGCGCCGCGCAAGTTCGTCTGGATCCCGATGCAGCCCAACACGCTCGTGCTGGATGCAGGCACGTCGATCACCGGCGTGGTTCGTCACGGCGCGACCCCGCTCGCGAACGCCAAGGTCCAGCTGACGATCGCGGGCGTCCCCACCACGCTCGGGACCACGGCCGGCGATGGCTCGTTCACCGTCCTCGGCAGCCCGGTCGCGGGCGCCACCCCGCAGGTCAAGGTCGAGGTCACGCCGGCCGCGGCGAGTGGCCTGCCGCGCCTCGAGGTGCAGGGCATGTTCAACGTCGGCGTCCCGGTCACCGTCACCTACGCAGCGTCGCTGACCACCCGCAACATCGGCGGCACCACGCTGCGCCGCGGCGGCGTGGCACTCGCGAATACCAGGGTCTCCGTCGTCGGAGCGCTCGCCGCGGTCGGCAGCGTGACCGCGGGCGCCACACTCACCGCGACGGGCTTCACCCGGATCACGCTGACCACCGGCGCTGGTGGCGCGCTGCCGAGCGTCCTCGCCCCCGCCGGTCCGCTGTCCGCCGTGACCAGCGTCACCACGCCGCTCCCCACGGACCCGCCCGACATTGCGGTCAGCGCGTTCGATCTCTCGACCGCAGTTCCGCCGTCGATCGACGCCCCGATGATGCGGATGTTCACGACGAAGGCGCTCGGGCAGGTTCCCGCACTCGACGGCGTCCGCGTCGACCTCGTCCCGCAAGGCCCCCTCGCGCTCGCCGGCTCGCCGACCCTCCAGCTCCGTGGTGATGCGACCGGCACCGTGACGACCTCGATCGCAGAAGGCGGTGTCTACGACGTCGTGTTCTCGGATCCCGAGGGCCGCTCGGGGCAGCGCATCGTCACCAGCGTCACCTACGCCAGCGTCGGCTCGTCGTACCTGCTCGACCCCGCCGTGCTG
>JAYUYE010000274.1:0-4894 GCA_043752985.1 Myxococcales bacterium | reverse complement strand
CGACGCGCGCCTCGAGGTCACCGCGTGCGATCTGATCCGCCTTCCACGCGAGCTGCTTGATCGGCCGCGAGATCGACAGGCCTTGAAAGATCGCGAGGACCGTTCCGATCAGCGCGAACAACGCACCGACCGCGCCGGTGTAGAGCGCGGCGCGCGCCGAGGCAGACGCCTTCTGCTCGGCGGCAGCCACCGAGAACCAGTCGATCGGAGCGAGGTCATAGCCGAGGACGACGTAACCGAGGCGCGCATCGGGGGGCTCGGGGGCGAGGGCGCCGGCCGCGGTTGCCGGGGTACCGGCGAACACCGGGAACGCGAACACGCGATGCCGCGAACCCGTCGACGACAGCTCGAACCGAACCAGCGCCTCGCCTTTGCCCGCCGCGGCGGTCTTCCACGCCGCCTGCGCCTCGCGCCAGGTCTCGACCGCGAGAGCTCCGGTCGCGGCCGTGATCGGCTCGTGGTTACCGGGCGTGCACTCGAGCTTGCCCTCCTCGAAGCAGTGGACGATGACCTTCTGGTTGAGGTCGAGGACGTACGCGAGCTTGAGGCCGTAGTCCTTCTTGCCGCCGGGACCGTCCTTCGTGTCTTGCTCGATCGTCTCGCGGGCGAGCGACAGGATGTCGGGGTCGCGGCCCTTGTCGAACAGCAGCTGGCTGACCGCACGGGCAAACAGCGGGGTGCCGAACTCGCCGAGTGTTTCTCGCCCACTGCGAAAGATCTCGATCTGCTGAGACGTCGAATCGTCGAACGCTTTGCGGACGTTGATGACGTTGAGCAGGCCGGAGCCCACCACGGTCACGATGATCAACAGCGTCGTGGTCAAGATCATCTTGACCGACAGGCTCGCCCCACGCTTGGCCATCCACTCGCGAGTTTATGACAGGCCCGAGGGAACTGCTACCATCTGCCCATGGATGGGGCTCGCGATGGATCGGTGGCACCGGCGCTGCAGCTATTCCTGACCGAGTTCAAGCGGGTCGCCAGCGCCATCGTCGACAGCTACTTCATCGTCGACCAGGACCGCCGGATCGTCGATTTCAATCGGGCCTTCTTCGCACTCCTGCCGCGCCAGCTCGCCCGCGGTCTCAAGGGCAAGAACTGCTACGACGTCCTCGAGCTCAACATTTGTAAGAGCGAATGCATCGCGCAGCAGTGCTGGTCGGACAACCGGCACGTCCGCCTCGACGAGATTTCGGGCTCTGTCGTCGGAGAGGCCCAGAAGCTCCGGTTCATCCTCTCGGCGGTGCCGATCACCGACGAGGCGGGCAACCACGTCGGTGCCCTCGAGATCCAGCGCAACGTCACCGACGAGGCCGTCGTCCAGGTCAAGTACCAGGAGATGCTCGAGAAGGAAGCGCGTGAGCGCGAGCGCCTGGCGAACCAGGTCCGGGCCCGCACCAAGGAGCTGCTCGAGACCAACCAGCTCCTGCTCAAGACGCAGAAAGAGCTGCTGGCCTACAAGAAGGGGCTCACAGTCTGAACCGAAGATTTGGTTGGCTTCTGGTACGCTGACCGAGTGAGTCGTTGGGTCGCGCTGGTGGTGCTGTCAGGGTGCTACAGCCCCTCCATCCAGTCCGGCCTGCCGTGCTCCGAGGACGGCTCGTGCCCGCCCGGTCAGACCTGCGACGTGTCCCGGTCGCCGCCGACCTGCGAGGACACGCTGGGGGACGGCGGCGTGGCGCTCGACGGTGATGCGCCCCCGTCGTGTGCTTCCGGGTGCGGCGACACCACGCCTGTCTGCGATCCGCAGGCCCAGACCTGCCGCGGCTGCATCGCAGACGCCGAGTGCTCGAGTGACGTCTGCCACGAGCTGACCGGCGAGTGCGTCCCCGAAGGCCACGCGATCTACCTCGCGCCGAACGGCGGTGGAAACGACTGCACGCGGATCGCGCCGTGCGCGAGATTCAGCGACGCGAACGACCAGGTGACCGCCGTGCGCAACACGATCAAGGTCGCCGACGGACGGTACAACGATCGGCTCGAGCTCAAGTCGCAAAATACGGCCGTCAACATCATCGTTTCGGGTCCCGACCGGTCGTGGGACGGCCCGGAGATCGTTGCCGGGCTGAGTGGTAACCGGGTCGATCAGAACCTGGTGGTCGTCATCGAAGGGGTCTCGCTGATCAACTCGTCGGGCCACGGACTGGACTCGCTTGCCGCTGTCACGCTGTCGCGTGTGCTCGTCCGCAATAGCGCGAGCACCGGCGTCACGGGTAGGGGACCGACCACCCGGATCCTCGACTCCCGGATCGAGGGGAGCATGGGTCGCGGCGTGCAGACCAACAACGGCACCGGCACGATCGAGCGCACGGTGATCATCGGCAACCTGGGCGGCGGCCTCTCGTTCGAAAACGGTGCCGCTTACTCCGTGGTCAACACGATCATCGCGAGCAACGGCGACATCTCCAAGCCCAATCCGGGCGTTCGCTTCTCCGGTGGACTGGGACAACCGGGGGCGCTCGCGGTGTTCCGATTCAACACCGTTGCCAGTAACCGAACGGACGTTTTGAGCACCTCGGGCGTCGAATGCAACCGGCCCGTCACGATCGAGAGCTCGATCATGGCGAACCGGCCCGGGACCTTCGGTGCAGAGATGTCAGAGCTGTGTACGGCGCAGAGCTCGTTGTTTGCGAGCTCCCCTCCGTCGGGCAACCTGGGCGGTGATCCGAGGTTCGTCAGTGCTACCGACTTCCACATTCTCGCCGGATCGCCGGCGGTCGATGCCGCGCCCATCGCTGCAGCACCATCGGTCGACATCGACGGAAACCCGCGCACCGGCGATCCCGACATCGGCGCTGACGAGCTTCCGTAGCTAGCGTCATGCGACTCCTCCTCGCGTTCGCCATGTTGTCGGCGTGCGCGTTCACGCCCGATCCCGGTCTACGCATCGACCCGTCGCCGCCCACTGGATCGACGATCGATGTCTTCAAGGCGCGCGACGGTACGCAGCTCGCCACGGTGCGCTGGCAGCCGCCGACCGGCGAGCCGCGCGGTGTCATCGTGCTCGTGCACGGCCTCAAGGATCACTCGAGGAACTACGTCCACTTCGCGGAGCGGCTCGTCGCTGCGGGCTACGAGGTCTACGCGTTCGACCTGCGCGGTCACGGTCGGTCGGCGGGACCACGCGTGGCGCCAGCGCAGTGGAGCCAGTACACCGACGATCTCGATCTGTTCCTCGAGGCAGTCGAGCAGCAAAGTCCGAGAACCAAGCTGTTCCTGTTTGGCCACAGCATGGGCGGCGCGATCGCCACGCTGGTCGCGTTGGATCATCAGCCGCAGCTCGCCGGCCTGATCCTGTCCGCGCCCGCACTCGCGATCGACGTGCCGCCGATCCTCCTCGCGTTGACGCAGCTCCTCGGCGCCACGCTGCCACGCGCGGGCGTCCTCGATCTCGCGAATCGTGATTTCTCGTCGGACCCGGCGGTCGCGCGATCGATGGACGTCGATCCGTTGATCTCGCAGGGCCCAGGTCCTGCGCGCACGGCGACCGGCCTGGTCAACGGGATGCAGATGATCTGGGACCGCGTCGGTGAGCTCAGGATCCCGGTGCTCGCGCTGCACGGCACGCGCGATTCGGTGACGGCGCCGTCGGGCAGCCGCGCGCTGATCCAGTCCGCTCCATCGACCGACAAGACACTGCGGATCTACGAGAACCTGCAGCACAACCTCCTGCACGAGCCGAAGCGCGAGCAGATCGAGAGCGACATCATCGCGTGGCTCGACGCACGAACCGGCGGCCCCGCCGTGGTCGCGCCGCCGATCTTCAACGGCACGCTGCGCGGTGAGCCCGTCGGCTGGACGCAGGCGGTCGAAGTCGCAGCCGGCGTCGCCCAGGACATCAGCTTCGCGGGCACCACGTCGCTCCAGCTCGCGCGGCCGCGTCCGCTCGGCTGGCATGGCGGGCTGACGGCGCAGCTCGTGGGCGACTACAAGGCCGTCGGGTTCCGTCCGCTCGGCCTCGCGGTGCGCGTCGGTGGTGCCGTGATCGGTGCGTCCGCGGGCGGCGGCTTCATCACGGGCGGTCACTTCGCGCTGTCGTACGCGGCATGGGGTGAGCTGCCGCTGGGGCCGGCGCACATCGGCTTCCTCGCCGAGCGGCTCCGCAGGGTCACGAACACGCACGACCACGGCCCGCTCGCCAGCGATCAACTGTGGACGAGCCTCTCGATCCGGTTCGGCCGTGATCGCTATTACTGGCCGCACGCGCGCGCCGGTGTTGGCCCCGTCCTCACGGGTGGCTACGCCTGGCGTGCCGATGATCCGGCATTGTTCGTCACGCTCGGCGTCCAGCTCTACGGCGCGGACTAAACGGGGCATCCCCACCTCCGGTGCAAACGGCCGTGGGCCAGCGCACCGCGGCGTGGCGCGCGCGTTCGCATGGTTACGACCGCGACCTGCGCTCAGTTCGCGCTGCCAGTGGCGGCACACCATCTGCACATCGTGCGCACCATGAAATTGCTTGCCTGTTTCCTGCTCGCCGCGACCGCATGCACCGTCGGTGACGAAGAGATCGAGGAGCCGGAGGAAGAGTCGATCGAGGCGGTCCGCACCGTGCCCGGCGTCAACGGCAACCACTGCGTCGCGAGCACGTTCAACTGTAGGTTCCGCGAGGGCGGCTCGCGCGTCGAGACGCAGGCGGGTGGGGAGACCTGGGGTATCACCACGGGGGCCTCGGTTCGCGACGGGAACGGCACGGTGCTCACCACCCAGACCGCGACGCGCATGACCTTCAACTACGGCCAGACCCGCCTCCTCGCCGGCAAGGCACACGCGCTCGCGTTATCGACCTCGAACATCAGCGCCGGCTGGTATCCGATCGACGCGATCCTCGGCGAAGCCTCCTTCCGCAAGCAGAACGGCGAGGTCAACGGCCGTGATCCCGGGCAGGGCGCGA
>JAYUYE010000273.1:0-1855 GCA_043752985.1 Myxococcales bacterium | reverse complement strand
TCGGCGCGAGGCCGATGCCACCCGCCGCCGAGGCAGCATGCGGTGTTGACTGGTACGTCGGTCCGGCCGAGTAGCCCTGCGCCCTGCACCACGCGTCGGTGCTGTTGCGACCGATGCGGCTGTTGAGCAGGCACTCGAGATTTTTGGTCGGCTGATCCTGCGCGAACACTGGATCGATGCCGCGGTACTTCTGCGGGAAGTTGAACATCGAGTCGAACCGACCAAACGCTCCCGCCGCGTCGGTACCGCCCCACGTGTAGCTGCCGATCAGATCGTCGTTGCCGTCAAAGCCCTCGCCGAAGATGAAGAAGTTCTCCTTGCCGAGGTCGTGCGCCTTCTTGCGCATGCGGTCCGTGAAGTCCCCCCAGAACCCGCGGACATTGCGCGCGATCTCGGGGCGATCGATGTGCTTGACCGTGTCGATCCGGAAGCCGTCGAAGTCGGCGACCTCGATCCAGTACTCGAACGAGCGGATGAGCGCCTCTTTGACGTCGGGATTGTCCGTGTCGAGATCCTTGAGGCCACCGGGGAAGTCCCCGGTCGTCTCCTGCGTGCGGATGAAGTCGCGCGTGTAGTCCTGCTCGTGCCACCAGACGTAAACGCGGCCCTTGCGGTGGTACCAGCTCGGATCCTCGAACCATGCTTTGTCGTCGGGCCAATCAAACCACTCCGGCGGGCGCGGAGGAGGCGTGCGGTTCGATTCGGGCCAGTCCGTGAACCGGACGTCGGAGGTGCCGCTGAAGCCCAGCGAGCTCCACCCCTGCACGCCGCGCGGGTCGTAGTCGGGATCCCACTCGATGACTCGCTCGAGGTAGCCCGAGCCCTCGGCGCAGTAGGTCTGCTCGTCGGAGCTGCAGCTCGCCGGATTGTCGCGGCAGATCTGCAAGCAGGTGTGCGAGAAGCCGCCGCCGCTGATCGTGTCGTCGGGCTGACCGTTGCCGTTGATGTCGTAATAGAAGAGCTGGCCCATGTGGTTGGTGACCACGTCGAGAATCACCACCATGCCTTTCGCGTGCGCCGCGTCGACGAGCTCGCGCAGCGCGGTCAGGTCGCCAAAGTGAGCGTTGGGTCGCAAGAGATCTTGCTGCCAGTAGCCGTGGTAGCTCGCAAACCCAGCGTCCTCTTCCGTGTTCTTCACGACCGGCGAGATCCACAGCGCGGTAACGCCCAGTGACTCGAGGTACCCAAGCTTGTCCATCACGCCGCGCCAGTCACCGCCGTGGTAGCGGCCTGGGATGCTGGGTTCCACGTTGATGTCGTTGTTCGGGTCCCCGTTGGAGAACCGGTCGACCATGATCTGGTAGATGACCTGGTCTCGCCAATCGAGGCCTTTGTTCTTCTGATGGGGTCGGTCGGCGGGGTGGTCGAAGTCATCGGCGCCCCCGCACGCCCCGACGGCGAGCAGCCCGAGGACGGCGGTGGTGGCAGCGCGAACGAGCAAATTCATGGGCAGGCCCTCGGGGAGCACGATTCGTGCCCCAGAGCAGGCCTAGCGATCAAGCTATTAGATAACCGCCCACGCAGGGGTGTTGCGATCAGCAACGCGGCGTTGACCGCGCTACACTACGCGCGTGTCCACGACCGGCAGTTCGCCCGGCGCCACGCTGCGCGCGGTTATCTACGCTTCACGTCGGCTCGACGAGCTGTCAACCGCGCGGGTAATCGAGCAAATTGCCGAGGCCGTCCACAAGCAGCAAAAGGGTGGGCAAGCGCTCGGCTCCCTGACGCCCGACGCGATCTTCATCGGCACGGACGTGGTCGAGCTCCGCTCCGGGCCCCCCAAGTCCGACTACGCCGCCCCCGAGACCGCCAGCGGAAAGGCGGGCGATCGCCGCAGCGACGTGTTCTCCCTCGG
>JAYUYE010000272.1:0-4905 GCA_043752985.1 Myxococcales bacterium | reverse complement strand
TTCTGGATCCGCGCGCGATGCATCCGGATCCGCGCCATGCGGACGGGCCCAAACTCGCAGCGGAGTAGCTGCGCGCCGGTGAAGTCGAGCTCGGTGAGGTCGCAGTCCTTCGCGGTGACCCGGTGCCACAGCGCGCCCTTCCACTGCGAGGTCCGCAGATCGCTCTGCCGGAGCTCGGAGCGCTCGAGGCGCGCCTCGTCGCAATCTGCGCCGCGCAGGTCGAGACGCTCGATGGTGACGCCATCGAAGTCCGCGCCGCGCATCAAGATGGACGATGCGCAGAACCCGCTGATCGTGCGACCCGAGAGCTCGTCCTCGGCGACCAGCCGCTCGAGCTGCACGCGGGACTGGACGGCGCCTGCGTCGGCGCTCGAATCGGTCATCGCGTCGAGGATACCTCAACTGAACGGGCAATTCCCCGCTGCACCGTGCCTACGAAAGGCTCGCTACGAGCGCTTCGGCGACGTGCTGCGATTGAAATCGTTGCGCGCTGACTCGCCGGCCATGCTGATGACCTGCTCCTTGACCTTCTCCATGGCGGCCTCGAGCTTCAGCTTGCCCCTCGCCACGGCAGCCTTGGCCTCGTGCGAGAGCGCCGTGCCGTCGCCGCTGCCGCCGGCCAGAATCTCGGCCTCGACCTCTTCGGCTTCTTCCTCGTGCTCCTCGGTGGCGAGCGGCATCGCGCCGGCGAAGTTCTTGTTGTGCAGACCGCGATTGGCCTGCGCGACGTGCGTCAGCTCGTGGGCGAGGAGTGCCTGACCCGATGCGCTCGCCATGGACTTGTCCGGCGAGTTGCCCATGAGGATCATGCCCGTCGAGCCGATCGTCACGGCGTACGCGTTGCGCTTGCGGTTGAACTCTTCGGCGAACTCGCCGGTGTACACGCGCACGTGACCGAGGTCGACGCCGAACCGCTTCTCGTACTTCGCGCGAACGGACTGGTCGAGCGTCTGACCGCGACCGGCGCGGCGCGAGACGATTCGGAGCAGGCGCTCGGGGTCGTACTTCTTGGCGAGCTCATCGGTGAGCTGCTCGGCACGCACATCCGCCTCCGCAGCGGCTTTCTGCTCCGGCGTCTGTTCGGGCTCTGTGGGTTCCGTCGACACGTGGATATCTTACGAGGTTACTCGTCCTTGCCTTCCCCGGACCAGGTAGACACGTAACCCTCTGATTGTTCGTAGAATTCTGCGGTCTTCTGCTGGTCTATCACCGCAGCGTCACCACCGAGCGCTTTCTGCAGGAACTCCGTCTCCTCGAGGCAGCTCGCGCCCTTGATTCCCTTCGCCTCGAACGTGACCTCGCCCTTGGCGTTGATCACGATCTCGATCGCTTTCTTCGTGCTCATTCTGCCCCCCACTTGGTGACGACGAGCCGGATCGAACCGTCCTCCTCGTTGACCTCTTCCTCGACAGCGTAGCCCTTCTCTTCGCAGGCCTGTTTGACGTTGTGATACTGGTACTTCTGGCTGAGCGAGTTCTGGAACTCCTCTTCGGAGATCCCCTTCGTCGTCTCGACGCCCCACCAGTCGGCGGTCACGCCGTAGGTGCCGTCCAGGTTGTCGATGATGCCGACGTCGTAGCGACCCATGTCGACGGAGATCGCCGCCTTCAGGGTGTCACCGCGGTAGCCGCGCACCGTGACCTGGTTACCTTGTTCAGCCTCGACGAACTTGTGCTGGAGGTCCGCGAGCGCCTTCTTGATGGCGGCGAGGTTGGTCATCTTGAGCGCGCACTTCGTGAAATGCGACATGGCGTCTCTCAGTGTACCCGACAATGGCCGGGTAGCTTCCCGGCCCGGATCATTCATCAACCGTCGAGCGAGACCGAGCCCTCTCGAGATGCCCGCGAGACGACGGTCGCAGCCGACGGCGTGGGGGATGATCCGGGTCAGAGCTCGAGCTTGCGCTCGCCGTCGTCGGACGTCTCGGTGCCCTTGTCGCCGAGGTTCGACGACGGCGCACCGTGGCGGGCCATCCAGCCTGCCTTCTTGGCGGGGGTCCGCCCCCGTGCAGCAGCGGGGCGCGCGCGCGTGCGCGCCCATTCGCGCATGGCCTCGATCTGCTCGCGCATCGTGATCGCGAGCGGGACGATGTCCTTGAGCGTGTTGAGCAGGCCGTCCGTCGAGAGGTCGTTGCCGGTATCGAACGCGTCGTAGAGCGACGCGATCACCGCCTGCTCGAGCTCGGCGCCCGAGTAGTCGACGGTGGCATCAACCAGCTTCTCCATGTCGAACTGGCCTGGGTCGCGCTTCTTCTTGCGGATATGGATGTCGATGATCGACTGGCGGTCCTCGCGATCGGGAAGATCGCAGAAGAAGATCTCATCGAACCGGCCCTTGCGGAGGAGCTCGGGCGGCAGCTGCTGGACGTTGTTGGCGGTCGCGATCACGAACACCGGAGACGTCTTCTCCTGGAGCCAGGTGATGAACGACGCGAACACGCGTGACGTGGTGCCGCCGTCGGTCTGCCCCGACGAGCCGGTGCCCGAGAAGCCCTTCTCGAGCTCGTCGATCCACAAGATGGCGGGCGCGATCGCCTCGGCCGTCTTGATCACGTTGCGGATGTTCTCCTCGGAGCTACCGACGAGCCCGCCGAAGATCTTGCCGACATCGAGACGGAGCAGCGGCATCTGCCACAGGGCGCCGACGGCCTTCGCGGTGAGCGACTTGCCGGTTCCCGGCACGCCGATCAAAAGAATGCCCTTCGGAAGCGGCAGGCCGAAGTCTCGCGCGCGCGAGCTGAACGCGCTGCGCCGCTTGATCAGCCAGTCCTTGAGGATCGCCATCCCGCCGACGTCGGAGAACTCCTCGCGATGCTCGTAGTACTCGAGCAGACCACTCTTGCGGATGATCTGCTTCTTCTCCTCGAGGATCGTCTCGAGGTCGAACGTGTGCGTGCGCACCGCGCTCTTCGAGAACACGTTCTCCGCCTCGACGAGAGTGAGGCCGAGCGCGCCTTCGACGACGCGCTCCATGAACGTGGGATCGCTCTCGATCACTTGCTGCGTCGCTGCCGGCAGGGCCGGAAGCACCTTGCGGGCAGCCTCCTCGATCTCCGCGCGCGTCGGCAGCTCCCAGTCGAGCACCGCGGCGACGCTCTTCTCGAGCTCGGGCGGAATCTTGGTGACCGGTGACAGCACGAGCAGGCTCTTCTTCGTCTTGCGCAGCTCGGTCGCCGCATCGCGGAGGCGCCGCACAACGGCGGGCTCCTTGAGGAAGGGATGGAAGTCGCGAAGGATGAACAGAGCGCGGCCCTCGGCGCGGATCACGTGATCGATCGCCTTCATCGGGTCCTTGACGTCGCGCGTCCCCTGCCCGTTCGCGAGCGTCTTGAAGCCCTCGGTGATCGACCACACCTCGAGTCGCATCTCGCGCTCGACGCACAGCTTGCGCAGCGCTTCCTCGACGCGATTCTCCTCGGGAGAGGTGATCCAGATCAGCGAGTACCTCGCGCGGATCAGGTCCTCGATCTCCGCCTTGCTGCTGCGCTTGTTCTCGAGGGTCATCGAACGCCTTCCTTGCTCACTTCGCCTCGGCCAGGTCGCGCAGCCCGCGGAGCGCTCCCTTGGCCGTCTCGGCACTATCGACCAGGGCCTCGACGGCATCGGTCACGGCCTGCAGGGTCTCCGGCTCGGCCTTGAGGTTGGGCAGCTCGCCCTTCACCAGGACCATGTTGTTCCGCATCTCGGACAAGATGTCGTTGATCGCCTCGTAGGCGTCGCCTGCCGCTTTCGCGATGTCACTCTTCGAGACCGTCGAACCCGCGTCGTCGATGATCGACTCGGCCTGGGCATCCGCCGACGCCTTCGCGCGAGCCGCTTCGGCGCGCGCCTTCGCGGCGTCGGTCTTCGCCGCATCGACCTCGGCCTGCAGCGCTCTCTGGGACCGCTCGGCCGCGGCGGCGTTCTCGACCGCCTCCTTGAGCTTGCGCTCCGCGGCCTCGCGCTCGAGCTGCACTTCCTTCGGATCGAGCCCGGTGGTCGTGCCCTGAATCTTCTCGAACTCGGCGACCTTGCGGCGGAGCCGATCGAGCTCGCGACGCGCATCGTCGCCGCCCGTGGTCGCTGAATCGCGTGCCTTCGCCGCGTTCAGTGCTTCCTCCGCCGCCTTGTGGCGCGCGACCTCGGCCTTCGCGAGCGCATCCTGCGCGACGTTGCGCGCGCTCTCTGCCGCGAGCTTGCCGTGGACGTTCTCCTGCAGCTCGACCTCGACCTGCGCGAGCCGGCCCTCGAGCTTCACGCGATCTCGCTCGGCAAGGTCGTATTGCTCGACGAGCCGCTCGCGATCCGCCTGCACCTGCTTGAGCTCGACGCGCAGATCACGCTGATCGTTCTGCAGCTTCAGCATGTGATCGGGCGGCGCACCGCCGCGTCCCGAGTCGGTCTGCGCCTCGACGAGGAGCCGGCCCATCCGGCGGTTATCTTCCTCGAGCGCAGCGACCGAAGCGGCGTTGCGCGAGGCTTGCGACATCGCCTCGTCACGCTCGGCCTTGAGCTTGCCCATCACCTTGAGGTTCTTCTCCTTGTCGGCGCGCAGCTCCTTGATCACTTCCTCCTGCGAGATCAGGCCGACGCGGCGCTCTTCGAGCATCCGCTCCTGCTCGTTGATCACCTCGCGGAGGTGCTCGATCTCGGTGAGCTGATCGTTGAGCTTCTTCCAGCCCTCGTCCTTCGTCCGCGACAGCTCCATGAGCTGGCGGTTGAGGTCCTCCATGTCCTCGCGGATCTTGGCGGTGTCCTCGACGGCGCGGGCGGCCTGGCGCTCGCGCGACGCCATGTTCTCCGCCATCTCGCCGACTTCGTTGCGGACCTTCGAGAGCTCGTTGCGCGTCTGCTGGAGCTCGTCGCGCAGCTCGTCTGCGACGCGATCGTGCGCCGTGACCTGATCCTCGCGATCCTTGATCTGCGC
>JAYUYE010000271.1:0-4905 GCA_043752985.1 Myxococcales bacterium | reverse complement strand
GCCACACCCCGTTCTTCCAGGGCTATCGCCCGCAGTTCTACTTCCGTACGACTGACGTCACCGGCACGGTCACGCTGCCCGAGGGCACCGAGATGGTGATGCCGGGCGACAACATCAAGGTCGACGTTCAGCTCGTCTCGATGGTCGCGTGCGAAGAGGGTCTGCGGTTCGCGATTCGCGAGGGTGGCAAGACGGTCGGTGCCGGCGTCGTGACGAAGATCCTCGCCGAGGATCTGCCGGTCAAGAAGGATGCAGCGAAGGCCGCTGCTCCGGCGAAGAAGTAAGGAAACGATCATGACGACCACCCCACGCATTCGCATCCGCCTCAAGGCGTACGACCACAAGCTGCTCGACCAGTCCGCTGGCGAGATCGTGGAGACGGCCAAGCGCACGGGCGCAAAGATCGCGGGCCCGATCCCGCTGCCGACCAAGATCAACAAGTACTGCGTGCTGCGGTCCCCGCACACCGACAAGAAGTCGCGCGAGCAGTTCGAGATCCGCACTCACAAGCGGCTCCTCGACATCCTCGAGCCGACTCAGCAGACCCTCGACGCTCTGATGAAGCTCGACCTCTCGGCCGGCGTCGACGTCGAGATCAAGACCTAAGGTAACTGTCATGGCCAAGCTAGACGTCAAAAACATCACGGGTAAGAGCGTCGGCTCTGTCGAGCTCGACCAGACCGTGTTCGGCGCGGAAGTCCACGAGCATCTCCTCTGGGAGGTCGTGAAGTGGCAGCTCGCGAAGCGCCGCTCCGGCACCGCGTCCACCAAGCGCCTCGGCGAGGTCCGCGGGTCCTCGAAGAAGGTCTGGAAGCAGAAGGGCACCGGTCAGGCTCGTCAGGGCAGCCGGCAGTCCCCGCACTTCGTCGGTGGTGGCTCGGTGTTCGGTCCCAAGCCGCGCAGCTACGAGTACAACATGCCGCGCAAGGCGAAGAAGATCGCCCTGCGCTCGGCACTGTCGCTCCGCGCGTCCGAGAACAAGATCATCGTGGTCGACACCTTCTCGACTGACGGCAAGACCAAGTCGGTCGCCGCGGCGCTCACCGCGCTGCAGATCGCCGACCAGCCGCGTAACCGCCAGGGCGTTGGCCCGAAGGCGCTGATTGTCGACGGCAACGACAACCAGAAGCTCGTCCGCGGCGCCAAGAACCTCGCGCGCAGCCAGTGGCTCGCGCCCGAGGGTCTCAACGTGTACGACATCCTCCGCCACGAGACGCTGGTCCTGACCCAGGCCGCGCTCGACCAGATCACGACGGCGCTCAAGGGTGTAGAGGAATAGTCATGCGCGCTCCGCAAACCATCATCAAGCGTCCTCTCCTCACGGAGAAGTCGGCGCGCCTTCGCGAGACCGGTGGCGGTGTATCCGCCAAGGCCGAGGGCGAGAGCTACTCGCAGCAGGCCGTGTTCGAGGTCGCTCGCGACGCGAACAAAATCGAGATTCGTCGCGCGGTGCAGGACTTGTTCAAGGTCACCGTGACCGACGTCCGCACGTGCGTCGTGCGCGGCAAGGTCAAGCGCGTCGGTCGGTTCTCGGGGCAGCGTCCCGCCTGGAAGAAGGCGTTCGTGACCCTCAAGGCTGGCGATTCAATCGAGTTCTTCGAGGGAGTCTGAGATGGCGATCAAGAAGTACAAGCCGACGTCGGCCGGCCGGCGCGGAATGTCCTCGCAGGATTTCGGTGAGGTCACCAAGTCCGAGCCCGAGAAGAAGCTGCTCGCGCACAAGACCGCGACCGCAGGTCGTAACAACCATGGCCGCATCACCTCGCGGTTCCGCGGCGGTGGCCACAAGCAGCGCTATCGGATCGTCGACTTCAAGCGCAGGAAGACGGGCGTTCCGGCGACCGTGACGGCGATCGAGTACGACCCGAACCGCTCGGCGCGCCTCGCGCTCCTGCAGTACGCGGACGGCGAGAAGGCCTACATCCTTGCGCCGGCGAAGCTCGTCGTGGGTGACACCGTGATCTCGGCGAACACCGCCGACATCAAGGTCGGCAACTCGCTGCCCCTCAAGCACATCCCGGTCGGAACCGAAGTCCACGCGGTCGAGCTCAAGATGGGCCGCGGAGCGCAGATCGGTCGCTCGGCGGGTACCAAGGTCACGCTGATGGCGAAGGAAGGCGATTGGGCCACGCTGCGCATGCCCTCGGGCGAGATGCGCCGCGTCCAGCTCGACTGCCGCGCCACGATCGGCTCGATCGGCAACAGCGAGCACGCGAACATCCAGTGGGGCAAAGCGGGCCGCATGCGGTGGAAGGGCATCCGCCCCCACCAGCGCGGCGTCTCGATGAACCCCGTCGATCACCCCATGGGTGGCGGCGAAGGTCGCTCCTCGGGTGGCCGTCATCCGTGTTCGCCCTGGGGCCAGAAGGCCAAGGGCGCCAAGACTCGTCACAACAAGCGAACCGACCAGTTCATCATCCGCGGCCGGAGCAAGTAGCGATGCCTCGTTCAGTTAAAAAAGGTCCCTTCGTCGAGCACTACCTCGCGAAGAAGATGGCCGTTGCGGCCAAGGAGTCGAACCCGAACAAGCGCGTCATCACGACGTACTCGCGCCGGTCGACTGTCATCCCGACCATGGTCGGTCTCACGTTCGCGGTTCACAACGGCCGCAAGTTCGTCCCCGTGTTCATCAGTGAGCAGATGGTCGGTCACAAGCTCGGCGAGTTCTCGCTGACGCGGACCTTCCACGGCCACACCGGCGAGCGGAAGAAGTAGCGCCATGCAGGCAAGAGCTTACATTCGCGGAATCACGATGTCGCCGCGCAAGATGCGCGTCGTCGCGAACCTCATCCGTGGCAAGACGGTCGAGCAGGCTGTCGGCCTCCTCGACCTGATGCCGAAGAAGGCCGCGGGCCTGATCTCGAAGGCGATCAAGAGCGCCGCGGCGAACGCCGAGGACAAGTCCGGCGGCGATGCCTCGGTCGAGGATCTGCGCATCCTCACGATCGCGGTCGACGGCGGCACGATGGCCAAGCGCTGGATGCCCCGCTCGATGGGCCGCGCCAACCGCATCAATCATCGCTCCAGCCACCTCACGGTGGTCGTGACCGACGAGAAGCAGTAGTAGGAGCTCGCCATGGGTCAGAAAACACATCCGATCGGCTTCCGCCTCGGCATCATCAAGACCTGGTCGTCTCGGTGGTTCGAGACGAAGAACTACGCCAAGTGGCTTCACGAGGATCTGAAGCTCAAGGCGTTCATCAAGAAGAAGCTCAACCACGCGGGCGTCTCGTACATCGAGATCGAGCGCGCGGCGAACAAGGCGAAGATCAACATCCACACCGCGCGCCCCGGCATCGTGATCGGCAAGCGTGGCGCGGGTGTCGAGACGCTCAAGAAGGAAGTCCAGGCGCTGACGGAGAACGAGGTGTTCCTCAACATCATCGAAGTCCGCAAGGCCGAGACCAACGCGCAGCTCGTCGCCGAGAACATCGCGACGCAGCTCGAGCGCCGCATCGCATTCCGCCGCGCCATGAAGAAGGCGACGCAGACCGCGATGAAGTTCGGTGCCAAGGGCATCAAGGTCGCATCGTCGGGTCGCCTCGGCGGCGCCGAGATGTGCCGTCGCGAGTGGTACAAGGAGGGTCGCGTTCCGCTGCACACCCTCCGTGCCGACATCGAGTACGGCTTCACGGAGGCGCACACGACCTACGGCTCGATCGGAGTCAAGGCGTGGGTCTTCCACGGCGAGGTGCTTCCGGCGCCGCGCAAGGATCCCAAGGTCGCCGGCACCACGCCGCGCACCGGCATCTAAGTCTCTGGCCGGAATCGGATAAATACCTATGTCGATGCTCTCTCCAAAGCGCTCCAAGTTCCGCAAGTCCCACAAGGGACACCTCGCCGGTAAGGCGAAGGGTGGGAACAAGGTCTCGTTCGGCGACTACGGCCTGCAGGTCACGTCGCCGGGTTGGATCACCGCTCGTCAGATCGAAGCCGCTCGCGTTGCGATTTCTCGCTCCGTGAAGAAGTTCGGCAAGATCTACGTTCGCGTCTTCCCCGACCACCCGTACACGAAGAAGCCGGCCGAGACCCGAATGGGTACCGGTAAGGGCGCCGTCGAGGGCTGGGTCGCCGTGGTCCGCCCGGGCCGCGTCATCTTCGAGGTCGAGGGCGTGACGCTCGAGATCGCGAAGGAAGCGTTCCACCGCGCGCACCACAAGCTGTCGATCAAGACCCAGCTCGTCTCTCGGGAGCCGATTCTATGAGCAAGTCCGCCCAAGCCCTCGACGCATTTCGCGACCAGCCCGATGACGAGCTGCGCGAGCTGCTCGTCCGTACGCGCGACGAGCTGTTCCGCCTCCACCTCGGACAGCACACCAACCAGGTCACGTCGACCGCCCTGCTGACCACGAAGCGTCGCGAGATCGCCAAGATCCTCACGATCCTCAATGGTCGCAAGGCTGGCCTCGAGACCCAGGCACAGAAGACCGCGAGCAAGGCATAAGTTATGAGCGCGCCGAACGAAACACCCACTGAGAATTCGCAAGACACGCGTGGCAGCCGCCGCGTGATCGTCGGGCGCGTGACGTCTTCCAAGATGGAGAAGACGCTCGTCGTGACGGTCGTCCGTCGCGTCCGCGACCGCCGCTTCCACAAGTTCCTGACGCGCCGTGCGAAGTATCACGTGCACGACGAGAACAACGTCGGCAAGGTCGGCGACCTCGTCGAGATCGTCGAGTCGCGGCCGATGTCGAAGACCAAGCGTTGGCGCTTGCTCAAGACCATCAGCCACGCGGTGGAGGTTGCGTCGTGATCCAGATGACCTCGGTCCTCGACGTCGCTGATAACAGCGGCGCGAAGAAAGTCTTCTGCATCAAGGTGCTCGGTGGCTCGCGCCGCCGGTACGCCACGATCGGCGACGTCATCATCGTCTCGATCCGTGAAGCGATTCCGGGTGCGAAGGTC
>JAYUYE010000270.1:0-1858 GCA_043752985.1 Myxococcales bacterium | reverse complement strand
GCGCACTGCGGTCGGTTGTCCCCGGAACTCCAGACCCGGGGACGACGTAGGTTGATCTCCGCATCGGCTCCGGCACCGCCGAGAAATCGCCTCGGCGCATTGTTGGACTTGGCGTGGTGCGTGCTCGACCATCGCCTTCATGCGCCGACTGTTGTTGATCTCGTTGTTGCTTGTCGTTGGATGTGGGAGCCGGAACACCGGCGGTGACGACGGCACCGATGGCGGCGGCTCCCTCGAAGGACTCGTCAGCCTGACCGTCAAGCCGGCCGACCAGACGCTCGTCATCGCCCAGGGCCAGCCCGCCGTCAGCGCGTATACCGCTCTGGGAACCTTCAACGACGGCCGGATCGAGGACGTCTCCGCGCTGGTCTCGTTCGCACTCACCGAGTCCTCGCTCGGCGGCTTCGCAGCGAGCGAGCTGACCACCACGACCGCGAAGGGTGGGCAGACGCAGGTCGTTGCCAACGCCGCCGGCATCGAGGGCGCAACGGGCGTCACCATCCTGCTGCAGCAGTCGTACAACGACCCCGGCTCGATGCTACCGGCGGATCCGGCGGCACCGTTCGGTGGACCCGCAGATGCGGGCCGCGCACCGCAGCTCGTCTATCCAAATGATGGCGTCAACGTCCCGCCCAACCTCGGGCGCCTCGAGCTTCACTTCCGTCCCGGCTCGAGCAACACGCTGTTCCAGCTGACCTTCACGAGCAGCGTGCTCGATCTCAAGATCTACCTGCGCTGCCCGCTCGCTCTGAACGGCGGCTGCATCTACCTCCCCGATGCGCAGGTGTGGTCGTGGATCGCCGAGAGTCATCGCGGCACGGCTCCGGTGACGTGGTCGCTCAAGGCGACCGACGACAACGGTACCGGCGTCGGCAGCTCCGCCCCGATGACGATCAAGTTCGCGCCGGAAGATGTCGCCGGCGGCATCTACTACTGGACGACCACGCTGCGCGCGATCATGCGCTACGACTTCGCATCCGCGACGCAGACGCTCGCCGAGCAGTTCATCGGAACCGAGATGACCGGCGGCACCTGCGTTGGCTGCCACGCACTGTCGCGCGACGGCAAGAAGATGGTCGCCGAGGCGGGCGGTCAGAACGATGGCCGCCTGCTGCTTCTCGACGTGGCAACGAAGACACCGCTCGTGCCGTTCGGCTCGACGCAGAAGAGCAACTTCGAGAGCTGGAACATGGACGGCAGTCAGTTCGCCGGTGTGTGGGCCGATAGCGGAACAAACTTCAACCTGATGATCTTCGACGGCACCACGGGCGTGGTCACCGAGACCATTCCGGTCGGCGGCACCGCGACGAATCCGACGAATCATCCTGACTGGTCGCCGCTCGGCGATCGGATCGCGTTCACCAACGTCGGCGTGATGAACACGTTGCAGATGATGTACAACTCCGAGATCCGCACCGTCGCGAAGGTCGGTGGAGCGTGGACGCCGTACACGGTGCTCGTGCCCCGCGTGCCGGGAAAGAATCGCTACTACCCGGCGTTCGCCCCGGACGGCAAGTTGCTCGTGTTCAACGAGTCGACCTGTGCCACGGGCAACACCGGCGGCGATTGCAACGGTGACACCGACCCGACCGCGAAGCTGTACGCGGTCGACGGCGTGGCGGGCGGCGCGATCACGGCGCTCGCTCGCGCGAACGGTCCCGGCGTTGCGGACAACAACCAGCTGGCGCTGACGAACTCGTTCCCGAAGTGGAACCCGTACGTGTTCGCGCGCGACAAGTCCGGCGGCCGGATCGGCTGGGTCACGTTCTCGTCGACACGCAAGTATGGTCTGCGCTCGCCGCCGGGCAACGGCACGCTGTTGTGGATGGCCGCCGTCGATCTCGATGCGCCGGCGGGG
>JAYUYE010000269.1:0-11501 GCA_043752985.1 Myxococcales bacterium | reverse complement strand
TCTCGCCCGGAGACCTCGGAGCCTTCCTTGCGAGGCTCGTCGCCCCCGAGACCGGTGGGGGGCCATCGTGGTGACGGCCGAACCGATCAAGTTTCTGCTCGTCGACGACACCGCTGACAACCTGGTCGCACTCGAGCCGCTCCTGCGCCGCGACGGTCTGGAGCTACTCCTGGCGCGATCGGGATCGGAGGCCCTCGAGTTATTACTCCTGCACGACGTCTCGCTCGCACTTCTCGACGTGCAGATGCCGCTGATGGACGGTTTCGAGCTTGCCGAGCTGATGCGTGGCGCCAAGCGGACCAGGCATGTCCCGATCATCTTCCTGACCGCCGGGGACCGTGAGCCGTCGCGTGTGTTCGCCGGCTACGAGTCGGGCGCCGTCGACTTCCTGTTCAAGCCGATCGATCCTCGCATCCTGAAGAGCAAGAGCGACGTGTTCTTCGAGCTGGCATGCCAGCGTCGCGAGCTCTCCCAAGCGCTCAAGATCAACGAGATGTTTGTCGGCATCCTCGGACACGACCTGCGGAATCCGCTCGGAGCGATGCTCGCGGGCGCCGAGCTGCTCCAGGGACAGATCACCGATGACCGCCAGCTGCTGACCTTGCGCCGGATGACGGCTTCGGGTCGGCGCATGTCCGAGATGATCGAGCAGCTCCTCGATCTGACCCGCGCCAGGCTCGTGGGTGGGCTCTACCTGACGCCCAAGCATCTCGATGTCGCAGCGCTCGTCCACCGCGCCATCGACGAGCTTCGCGCGACGAACCCGCACCGCGAGATCGTGATCGACGTCGACGGTGATTGCACGACATGGGGCGATCCCGATCGACTGCTACAGCTGTTCTCGAATCTGGTCGGCAACGCGCTCCACCACGGGACGCGAGGGACCCCCGTCTCGGTGGGCATCGCCGGGGGCGAAGGTGAGATCGTGATCCGGATCCGGAATGGAGGTGGCATCCCGCCCGAGCTCTTGCCGTCGGTCTTCAAACCGTTCCGCGGCCGAACCATCACGCAGGCCGGCGGGCCGGGTCTCGGGCTCGGGCTCTTCATATCGCAGCAGATCACGGCGGCACACGACGGCGACATCGGAGTCGTCTCGAGCTCGACGAGTGGGACGGAATTCACGGTGCGCCTGCCGCGCCGGCGTGACGCGCGCGACCGAACGACGTGCGGACCGAGAGTGCCGTAACGCTCGACCGCAGAGCGGCTCGGGGGGTTCGTGCCGGAGCGTCGAGGTGCGCGCCTACAGCGGATCCGACGAGTCTTTGCGTGACGCGTGCACACGGGGATCAACAGGCAGTTCGCTGAGGAGTCTGGCCAGTTCCTTTGGTTCGGCCGGCTTGGTCATGTGCGCGTCGAAGCCCGACCGAGCCGCCTTGTCCCGGTCCTGCTCCTGCCCGAATCCGGTGAGCGCGACGACGACCACACCGCGTCCGAGCTCGTGACGGATCCGAGCACAGGTCTCATAGCCATCGAAACCGGGCATGCCGATATCGAGCAACACGATGTCCGGTCGATACGCCAGGACCTCTCGGACACCTGACATTCCGTCGTACGCGGTTCTGCATTCGCCGCCGAGCGCTTGGACCAGCATCGCCGTAACGTCCGCGGCATCGCGGTTGTCATCGATCACCACCACGCGCCGCGCGAGGGTTCGGACGGTGATCTGTTCAGCGCCAGGTAACTGGACCTCTGTGGCGGAGAACGGCAGCCGGATCACGAACTCGCTCCCTCTCCCAGGGCCGTCGCTCCGCACGTCAATTTGCCCGCCGTGCATCTCCACGAGCCGGCGAGCCAGCGCCAACCCGATCCCCAGTCCGGGCTGCGACGATCCGCGTTCTCCCTGCGTGAACATCTCGAAGACGTGCGGCAGCAGCTCCGCGGAGATGCCGATACCCGAGTCGATAACCGAGAGGTAGAGCTCCATGGGCTTGCCTCCAGCGGAGCCACTGACGTGCGCGGAGACGCGAATGGACCCGCCAGGCGCGGTGAACTTCGTCGCGTTGTGGATCAAGTTCGAGATCACCTGGATGAAGCGCGTCGGATCGACATCGAGCACGCATGGGGTCGGCGGGAGATCGACGCTGAGCTCGATCTGATTTGCCGCGATCTCGGCACGGCTCGCTTCGATCGCGCTGTTCACCAACGTGTGGAGCGGTGTGAGCTCCGGGCGCAGTTGAATCTTCCCGGCGGAGATTCGCGAGACATCGAGCAGGTCATCGATCAAGCGGACCATGTGCGCAATCTGCCGAACCATCATCTCTCGGACCTGCGCGACCGCACCGGGGGCATCACCGGCGAGGCGAATCACCTCCAGGCCCATGCGAATCGGGGCAAGCGGGTTCCTGAGCTCGTGCGCCAGCATGGCGAGGAATTCATCTTTCCGCCGGTCAGCGTCGGCCAACTCGGCCTGGCTCTGCCGGAGTGCCTCGATGACCGCTTTGCGCTCGGTGATGTCCTCGACGACCAGCACGATGCGCTCCGGCATGCCGGACTGATTTCCCATCCGCCGAGCGCTGAGGAGCATGGTGCGGTGGCCGATCGATTCGAAGTCGTGCGTGACCTCGAATCCGCGCACCGCGGAGTGTTCCGGCAGAACATGGTCCAGCAGCTCACGCAGCTTCGGAATGTTCCACTGTCCGTTGCCCAACTCGTACACGAGGCGACCTTCGGTTCCGGCAGGATCGACCTGGAAAACCTGATAGAAGGCTTCGTTGGCCGTGGTGACGCGCAAGTCTTTTTCGAGCACGAGCAGCGGCACGGGCGAGGTGCGCAGCGTTGCTTCCGCGTAATCGCGCGCCTGCTTGGTCTCCTGCTCGCTCGAGCGCAGGGCTGCCTCGGCGCGAACGCGTTCGAGCCGGGGGGAGACCCGGTGCCCCACCTCCACGATGAGAGTAATCTCGTCGGGCCGCCAGTCGCGCACCCCGGGGGTGCAGACGGCGATGAGGCCCGGCCACGCGTCGTTCTTCAGAATTGGAACCGCGACTAGCGCGCGAATGCCGATGGCGCGGTACGCCTCCGTGTCCACCCGAGGATCGGTGTCCGTGTCGCGAATGACGACGGTCTCGCCCGCGCGGGCAGCGCGCAGGAACTCGTCGCTCAGATAGTTGCCAGCCCGGTATGCGCCGCGGGCGATCGCGAGCCCCTCCCGCTCCCAGGTAGCAAGCACCGTGAAGCGCGCATCATCCGGCTCGTCTCCGTACTCCAGATCCACGTCCACGAGATGAACGAAGCTGACACCCAGGTAGGCGCCGAGAGCCTCGCCGGTGGCACGGACGATGTCCTCGGGACTTTCGAGCAGAGTCAACGCCTGGGACAGCTTGTCCAGGAAGGCGGCGTGATACTCGCGGCGCTTGCGCTCCGTGATGTTGTTGGCAAGGCTAGCGACCGTGCGGCTGCCTTCACCCCCGACCCGCGAGAGGTAAATCTCGAACCAACGGTCCAAGGCGCTGACGTAATCTTCAAACCGGATGGGCTCGCCGGTCAGCGCCACGCGCCCGACACGCTCGACTATGCTGTCTTCGATGGTGGGCATCAACTCGCGGATGCGCTTGCCCACGATGTCGCGCGGCATTCCGCTCATTTTCTCGTGCGCCGGGTTCGTCTCGAGAATGACGTAATCAACCGCTTGATCGTCGCCGTCGAACAACACCTCGACCAAGGCGAAACCTTCGTCGACTGTATCGAACAGCGAACGGTACTTTTCCTCCGACGTGCCGAGCGCTTTCTCGGCGCGGCCATATTGGACGGCAGCCCACGTGCGTTCGGCGACTTCCTGCACCAATTCGATCTCCAATGGGGTCCACTCGCGCGGCTCGATGCACTGAACCCCGAACGTCCCCACCCATTCGCCCAGTTTGACCAGGGGCACGGCGATGTAGGCGCCGATGTGCTGGCCTCGCAGCATCTCGCGTTCTTCTGCGCTGAACACCGGGTCTGTCGCGGTGTTGACGCTGACCTGCAGCGTCCCGGCGCGGTAACCGTCCATTGCGCGCTTGCCAAAATCATCCGCGCGAAAGCTCCCCATCATCGGCGGCAATCCGTCGGCGTAGGAGTGCGAAACCACGACGTACTCGCCGCGCACTTCGCCGTAAAGACAGTGATTGACGCGGAGATGTGTGCCGAGCAAATCGGCGGCGACCTCCTTGACTTTCTCCGGGTCGGCAAGCGGTCGCAGCGCGTCGCTAAGTTTGAGCAGAAACGCGTGATAGTCCTCGCCCCGCTTGCGCTCCGTGATGTCCTGGAACAGGACGCCGATCTGCCCGCGAGGCCGATCCTCGATCCGGAATGCGTAGACCGACCGCCAGCGCCCGACCGGCGTCGATTGCTGTTCGAAGCGGGCCGACTCCCCCGTGAGCGAGACGCGTCCGTAGATCTCGAACCAGCGCTCGTCCTGGTCCGGTGCAATCTCCCGCATCCACCGGCCCGCGCCGTGCTCGATTCCGGACTGCCGCGCGAAAGCCGGGCTCACCTCGACGAAGCGGTAATCGGTTGGGCGATCGTCGGGATCAAAGGCGACATCCATCGTGCAAAAACCCTGATCGATGGCATTGAACAGCGCGAGGTAGCTGCGTCGAGTGTCAGCGCCCGTCTGCGACGAAGCGGACGTGTTCCCGGGTGCCGTGCGTTGATCGACCAAATGAACCTCGCCCGCGAACTTTCTCAGTAATCCGCTCGACGCGGCCGCGCTCGACCGCTCATTTTGCTGGGTCGTGCGAGGCGCATCCGCGGGTGACCAGCCCGGAGACGTGCGCGACCGCGCCGGAGCTGGCTTCCGTGTCGGTGTAGATGACCACTCCCACCCGGCCGGGTCTGGCCTCGGCGCCTACGTCATGGCTTCGGCTTGCACGCCTTGATGTTGCTGCCGCTGACGCCGTTGCAGTCCTGATCGGACCGACAGTCTGCCGAGCCCTTGCAGATCTTCACGCACGTGATCGCCGTGCCCGAGATCGCATCGCACACGGAATCCTCGGGGCATTCCTCCGTTGAACCAGACGTCGTGCAGGACGTCGTGCAGTAGCCGCCAGGCACGCCGATGTTGCATGTCAGGTCCTCGTCACAACCAGACGTGGCCGTGCACGTGCCGCCGACATTAGGAGGATCGCCACCGCACGCGGCGATCAAGATCACGAGGAGAGCCAGGGTTCGCATCCAGCGATTCTAGACGGTCCGTGGAACGCGCGCGAGTTACGGAGAGCTCGCGCATTGGAGACGTGGTGAGACTTGGACCCGTTTCGTCCGGGGGCGCCCTGACCTCTACGAGGGTCGGTTCATGGGAGGTTTCGCGGTTCGGGCACGCCCACCACGGAGGGAACGCAGGCCTCGGCACTCGGCGTAGGGGTGAGCGCGGCGAGAATCGCAGCCATGCTCGCCGGCTTCACGAGATGCGCGTCAAACCCTGCTTCCTTGGTGCGCTGTAGATCGCGGGCGTGACCGTATCCGGTGAGCGCGATCATTCTCGTGGCCAGCTCCGGGCACTGCGCGCGCAGTTGCTCGGCGAGTGTGAAGCCGTCGATTCCAGGCAATCCGAGATCGATGAGGGCGACGTCCGGCCGATGGTCACGGATCAGCGCAAAACCCTGATGACCATCGGCGGCAGTCATGACGTCATGACCGCGTGACCTCAACAGATCCGCAACGAGCTCGCGTGCGTCGTCATTGTCGTCGATCACCACCGTTCGCATGCGAGCCAGGACGGGAGGAGGTGAGATGGCCTCGCTGGGGCTACGTGGAGTCATGAGATTGGTTCTGCCTTGCAGTGGCAGCGTGATGTCGAACACGCTGCCGGTGCCGCGGCCGTCACTCGAGGCGTTGATGGTGCCGTTGTGCATCTGGACAAGCTCGCGCGCGAGTGCGAGGCCAAGCCCGAGTCCACCTGATCCGTCCGAGCGCACACGCTCCTGGACGAACATGTTGAAGATTTTCGGCAACAGCTCTGCCGGAATGCCGATGCCGGTATCGGAGACGCGCACGACCGCACGCTCGTTCTCGACGCCGCAGAGGATCACGATCGTGCCGCCCTGATCGGTGTAGCGAGCGGCATTGTTCAGCAGATTCGTGATGACCTGGACGAGTCGAGCGTGATCGGCCACGACGGGGACCGGCTCGGTCCCGAGGATGGCCGAGAGCGTGTGGTTCCGACGATCGATGGCCGGACGGCTGGTGTTGATGGCATCCTCGACGATGGCTCGCAGGTCCACGGGCTCGGGCCGTAGCTCGATCTTGTTCGTGTTGATCCTCGACAGGTCGAGCAGATCCTCGATTAGACGAGTCAGCATGTTCGTCTGTCGATCGAGGATCTCGAGCGTCTTGGCAGGAAGCGGCTGGTCGGGCTTGGCCAACGCCAGGTCGAGCGCGGTACGGACCGGCGCCAGTGGATTGCGCAACTCGTGTCCGAGAATCGCGAGAAAGCTGTCCTTGCGACGATCGGTCTCCGCGAGCGCTTCGTTGAGTCGCGCCAGCTCTACCTTGGCCGCCTGCTCCAGCACCATTTGCTTGCGCAGGGCTTCGGTCTCGTAATCGCGTCGAGCTGCTTCGAACTCCCTACGGAGTCGCTCGGCCGCGAGCTCTTCCGTGCGGTCCTGCAATGTCACGAAGACGGAGATCTTGGCGAGCAGGATCTCGAGTTCGAGGGGCTTGTACAAGAAATCCACGGCACCCAGGCGGTAGGCGCGAAGCACCGCCGACGGGTTCTGGTCTCCGGCAGTGACGAAGATGATCGGCAGATGTTTCGTGCGCTCGATGCCTCTCACCAGCTCGGCAGTCTCGAAGCCGTCGATGTCGGGCATGTGGACATCGAGAAGCACGAGCGAGAAGTCGTGCTCGAGAACGCGCGCGAGGGCCTCGCGTCCAGAGGCCGCCTTGACCACCTCACGACGCAGCGGAGCGAGCGCCGCCTCGAGAGCCACGAGGTTCGCGGGGAGATCGTCGACGATGAGGATCCGTCCGCGCTTCGAGACGGGTCGCATCACGACGTCGTCGGATGGTAATGGGGCCGCGTGGCCGGGGATCGTGGACATGCTGGTGCGCGCAATCTGGAGCGTATGTGAATCCCTGAGCGCAACGCGTGCACCCCACTCTCGCCTCACGATCGACCCAGGTCTCGTGCGCCCTGGCGTCACGCTGTGCGCAATCGCACGACGACAACTCCACGAAATTAGTCACGGCAGCCTCCCGGAGAAGACGACCTCGCCCGCGAAACCTCGATGGCACCGTCAGCGGGAACACCGACTACCTGACCGGCGCCGCTGCCACTACCAACCAGCTGTCCGGTTATGCTCCGCAAGCGTGCTCCAGGTCGGTGAAATCATCGGTGGGCGGTTCCGGATCGATCGCTTGATCGGCATCGGTGGGTTTGGCGTGGTCGCGGCAGCGACGCACCTCGAGCTCCGCCACTCGGTCGCGCTCAAGATCATGAAGGACGAGCTCGCAGGCGACACCGAGATCATCGAGCGCTTCCTGCGGGAGGCCCGGGCCGTCGCGGTGCTCCGCACCGACCATGTCTGCCGCGTGCTCGACGTCGCGCGCACCGAGGACGGCACGCCGTACATCGTGATGGACCTGCTCGAAGGCAGTGATGTTGCGGCGATGCTGCGGAGCGAGCCGTTGCCAGTGGCGACCGCGGTCGACTACGTCGTGCAGGTGTGCGTTGCCCTCGCGGAGGCACACCCGCGAGGCATCGTGCACCGCGATCTCAAGCCGCCCAATCTGTTTGTCACGCGTCGCGCCGACGGTAGTCCGCTCGTGAAGTTGCTCGACTTCGGGGTCGCGAAGGCCGCCGACGAGCTTCGACTCACGCACAGCATGGCAATGCTGGGGTCGCCGCAGTACATGTCGCCCGAACAGCTCACCACGCCGCGCGATGTCGATGCGCGCACCGATATCTGGTCGCTCGGCGTCACGCTCTATCAGATGATCAGCGGACGGCTGCCGTTCCCGAGCGCGCAGATCGGTGAGCTGGCCGTCATGATCACCACCCAACCACCCGCGCCGATCGACGTTGATCCAAGACTTCGCGCCGTGATCATGCGCTGCCTCGAGAAGGAGCGAGCCGCACGGTTTGTCGATGTGGTCGCACTCGCCGCGGCACTCGCGCCCTTTGGTGCGCCGACGACCCGCACGTATACGGCACTCGTTCGATCGACCTTCGCGCCGCAGCACGCAGCCGCACCTCTGGCACCCTCGCGAAGCCGCGCGCTTCTCCTCGCACCCCTCACAGCTCTCCTTCTCGGGGGTGCGCTACTCGGCACGTTCTTCCTCGTGCGTGGGTCATCGACAGGTGACGCGGCGAAGCCCGCTGACCCCTCGCCCATCGAGGCCAAACCCGTCGAGAGCAGCCCGGCCGGCCCCGAGGTCGCGCCGGCAATGACGTCGCAAGAGAAAGCGCTCGCCGAGTACGAGAGCGCGCTGGCGAACACGGAACGCCAGGTCAAGGACAACGCGGTAGACCCTGCCCTGCTTCAGAGGTTGTACTCGGGCGCCGCCGGCATGGCGTGCGCGCTGAAGGACAACCGGAAGGCTGCGCTGTACTACGCGAAGGTCACGGACAAGGCGCTCCAGAAGGAAGTGCGAGAGACCTGCGCTGCGTATGGCACCGCACTCTGAGCCGCACCGCGGCTCGAGGTTGCCGAGCGGTGATCCCACGTCGGGCTCGAGCCGCTGATCAACGCGGCACGCTCTCCGAATCCGGCAGGACGATCATCAGCGCGGCGCTCAACGCAGAGCTCGACCTCGCCGAGCAGAACGCGCGCCGCGTCGGCTTCTACTGACCGAGGTAGCGCGACCGCACGTGCCGCTCGAAATGGCTCGCAGACAGCGGCGCGCCCGTGGCCCGCTCGACGAGCTCGGGCGTTTCCCAGCGACTTGCCTGGGTCCAGATCTGGGCCTCGAGCCAGGTGAAGATCGGCGAGAGATCGCCGGCAGCGGTGCGGGCGTCGAGATCCGGAGTTTGCGTGCGAAGGGCTGCCAGGTACTGCGCCGCATACATGGCGCCAAGCGTGTAGCTCGGGAAGTACCCGAACGCGCCGTCGGTCCAGTGGATGTCCTGCAGGCAACCGTTCGTGTAGTTGCCGCGGGTGTCCTCTCCCAGATAGGCCAGCATCTTCTCGTCCCAAAGCGCGGGAACATCCTCCGGCTCGATCTCGCCTTCGACCAGCGCGCGCTCGATCTCGAAGCGCAGGATGATGTGCATCGGATAGGTGAGCTCGTCGGACTCCGTCCGGATCAGGCCCCTGCGAACCCGCGTGTAGATGCGCGCGAGATTGTCGACGGCGAACGCGGGCTGGTCCCCGAGGTGCTTGCGCACCAGTGGCGCGATCAGCGTCAGGAACGGACGACTGCGCCCAAGCTGCATCTCGAACGAGAGACTCTGACTTTCGTGGATGCCCATCGAGCGCGCCTGGCCGAGCGGCAAGTGAACCCATTCGCGCGGCAGCCGCTGCTCGTAGCGCGCGTGCCCCGTCTCGTGAACGATGCCCATCAGCGCCTGGACGAAATCGTCGTCCCGGTAGCGCGTCGTGATCCGCACGTCCTCGGCGACGCCGCCACAGAACGGGTGCGTCGAGACGTCGAGCCGGCCGCCGTCGAAGTCGAAACCAAGCAGAGCCATGATCTCGAGACCGAGCGCGCGCTGTGCCTCGATCGAAAATGGTCCGGCAGGTTGAATGACCTGTTCACTGCGTTGCTTCTCGATCACCTGCTGGATCAGTGGTGGCAGCCAACACTTGAGCTCGGCAAACATCGGCTCGAACACACGGGTGGTCATACCGGGCTCGAAGCGATCGACCAGTGCGTCGTACCGCGACATGCCGGTCGCGTCGGAGAGCAGCGTTGCTTCCTGGCGCACGCAAGCAACGAGCGGACGCCAGTTCTCGAGGAAACCCTTCCAGTCGTTCGCCTTGCGCTGGGTCCGCCACGCATGCTCGCACCGGGTACCCGCAAGACTCTTGGCCTCGACGAGCGACGCCGGCAACAGATTCGCGGAACGCCACTGCCTCGACATCTCTCGCACGGACGCGATCTCGACGGGATCCGTGGGCGTGGCCTCGGTCAGCGCTGCGGCGAGCTGCGGTGCTGTCACCGTCTCGTGCATCAGGACGGCGAGCTCTGCCATCGCGGCACTACGCGCGTCGTTTCCCTTGCTCGGCATCATCGCCGCCTGGTCCCACGCCACGATGTTGGCGAGGTGTTGATAGCGATAGAGCTTGGTGAAGCTCGCGACGAGCGTCTCGTAGGCGGTCGACATCGGTTTACTCCGGCCCCAGCAGTGCGAGCGCCTTGACGATCGCGTGACGACGACGGGTCGGCGGACCCGCAAGACCGTTGCGCAGCCGCGCGCGGCCCGCGGTACCGGCACGCTTCGCACCGAGGAGGCCAATGCCGAACGCCGCATTGATCTGGACGTTCTGCGCTTCGCCGTCGAACGCGGCGAACAGCACCTGCGGCGCACTCGGCAGCGCACAGATCAACTCGGCGATCCGAATGCCATGGGTCTCGTCACTGGTCTCGAGGCCCGCGATCAGGGCAGCCTCGACCTTCGCACCACGCTCGGCGAGCACGGCCTTGCACGCAGCGTGGACGGCGGCATCACCGCGCAGCGCGTCGACGAGTCTTGGCGCGGTGGCGATCACGACGTCGTCGCCGAGCTTGTCGAGCGCCTGCGCGGCGGCGATCCGGACCTGTGGATCGTCGTCACGGAGCAGCGCGCAGATCGTGATGGCGTACTCGGCTGCCCCAGGGAGAGCGCCCAGAGCGGTCGCGGCATTGGCGCGGACGATCGGACGGCCATCGAGGAGAAACGGCAGGACCTGGCTCACGGTCAGCCCCTTGCCGAACGCCTTCGCCTCGAGCAGCGTGGTCTCGAAGCCAGCCACGGGTGGCGGCGTTGGAGCGACCGCCGGGCCGTCGATCGCGCGAAGCGTGGCGGATGCGAGGTCGCGAGTATGCGCCGCGATGTCGGCGCGAGCTGCCTCGAGCACGGCCCTACCCTTGCCAATGCGATCCTTGCCGAGCATCGCGAGCCCGCGCGCGGCATGCACCTGTGATGGCGGTCGCGCGAACGCCGCGCTCAGCAGCTCGGGCGCGGTCGGACGCACCGTGAGTAGCTCGAGGATCCGGTGCGCGTGCATCGCGTCGGTGGTGTCGAGACCACGGGCGAGCGCGTCGTCGACCACCGCGCTCGTACGCGACCGCAACATCCCTGCGACCTGCGTCGTGACTCCGTCGTCGCGCAGCCCGCGGACCAGGTCGGCGACCACGGCACCCACGGCGACATCACCGAGCCGCTCGATCGACCGCGCCGCGGCGATCCGGACCTCGGCTGCTGAATCGCGGAGCGCGACGGCGAGCGCGCGTGCGGCGGCGACCGCGTCGGTGCCGAGCGTGCCCAGCGCGACCGTAACGTTGGTGCGCACGGCGATCCGCGGATCGTTGAGGCGAGCCGTGAGGCCCTCGACTCCGACCGCCGCCAGCACGGCTTTCGCGCCGCCGAGCTCTGCGTCCGTCAA
>JAYUYE010000268.1:0-4917 GCA_043752985.1 Myxococcales bacterium | reverse complement strand
TGTAGAGGTGCTCGAGGACATTGAACGCCGCGATCACGAGCGGGAACTTCGAGGTGGCGGCGCTGCGATTCACTCGCGGCGCCGGCACGCTGAACGTGCAGAGGTCACCCTCGACGACGGTGATCCGCGACCGCGCCGCGCCCGGCAGACTCTCCGTCCGCGAGCGCAGCCGCGCGAGCATCGCCTTCGATTGATCGATCCCGACGACCTCGTGTCCATCGCGCGCGAGCGGAATGGTCACGCGGCCCGAGCCTGCACCGAGCTCGAGGACGCGACCTGGCCCCCCGAGGCGCTTGGTCGCCAGCTCACGATAAAACGTCACGTCGGCGCGGCGGCGGCGGTACTCGTAGTCGTAGAGCGCCGCGTCGGCGTAGTGCTCGCGCGAGCCAGAATCGATCAGCTCGGCGACCAGCCGCTCGTCGAGGGTGGCCTTCGCCACAGCTAGCGTCTGCGGCCACCGCGGCGGCGGCGGCGACGCTTGCGCGGATTATTCGGATCGTCTTCGCCCTCGTCGTCGCGGCCTTCGCCGCTCGACGTCACGGTCAGGGGCTCGGTGACCTCGTGGCCTGCGGCGCGCTCGAGGAGCTCGAACAACAGGACGGCGTCGTCGATCAGCTCGCGACCGCCGGCGAGCTCCGCCTGGCCACCCTTCGTCTTCGCCATCTGCAGCTTGCGCTGAGCGAGGAGAATGTAGCGAAGGCGCTCGCTGTCCTTCCGCGTGACGTGCAGCTGGACGATCACCGGGTGCGCGAGCTCCTGGATCGCTCCATGGAGGTCGCCGCCCTTGGCGTCATCGGAGCCGAAGACGAACGGCGCGAGCAGCGCACCGAACGCGACCGCATTCGACGGGTCACGCCCATCGGCGATCACCTTGTCGATCTGCTCGAGTGTCGACCACGCGAGCTCGCGGCGCTTCACCAGCTCGGCGCCGGGAAGCACGAACGACAGGCGCACCGGGACCGCAGCCATCGGCCGCGCGGCGGGCACGTCTGCCCAGACCTCGTGCCAGGCCTGCTCCTCGTCGTCGAGGGCGAGGTCGTCGTCGTCGTCGTCGTCGTCGTCGTCGTCGTCGTCGTCGTCAGCGACGCCCTCGGCCAGTTCGGCGGCCTGCGCCATCCGCTCGAGCTCGTCGGGGTCATCGGGATCGTGCTCCGCCGGATCCTCGTCGACGTACTCGATCATCGGCACCGTCGGCTTCGGTACCGTCTGCGTCGTGATCACGGGCGCGACGGCCGGTGCGCCCGGTCCCTCGAGCAGGCCCGCGAGGTACTGCGAGAGCACGGACAGGACGCCGGTCTCGACCATCAGCTCGAACGAGCGCTTCGCGGCGCCGCCGCGCATCAGGCGATGGATCTCCTCGAGCAGGCGCGGAGGAGCGCACTTGCTGATCTCGCCCCGCCAGCGAAGCAGCGCTTTCCAGGTCGCGGGCTCGAAGCCAAAATCGAGGCGGGCGGCGAACTTGATCGCGCGCAACATGCGGACCGGATCCTCCTGGAACCGGATATCGGGGTCACCGATCGTCCGCATCAGCTTCGCCTCGAGGTCGACGAGCCCGCTGACGTGGTCGATCACCTCTTCGCGCTCGACGTCGTAGAACAGGCCGTTGATCGTGAAGTCGCGGCGGCGGGCGTCGTCGGTTTCGGTGCCAAAGACGTTGTCGCGGCGGATCAGGAGGTCGTTCGCGTCCTCGTCGCGCGGGTTCGCGCGAAACGTCGAGGTCTCGATGATCTTCGAGCCGAAGAAGACGTGGGCGAGCCGGAACCGGCGCCCGATGATCCGCGAGTTGCGGAACGTCGCCTTGATCTCGTTCGGGGTCGCGGACGTCGCGACGTCGAAGTCCTTGGGCGTCTTGCCGACCAGGAGGTCGCGGACGCAACCGCCGACCAGGTAGGCCTTGTATCCGGCGCGGGTGAGCTTGCGGACCACGCGATCGGCATCGGGATCGATGGCAGCGCGGTCGAGCGAAGGCATCAGCGTTCGGGCTGTACCACGCGGCGTTTCTCGCACGCAAGTACGCGTAGCCATTACAGTCACGGGGGATCACCCCGCTAGCGTTAGCGCGAGCGCAGCCAGATCTTGCCCCACGGATCAAAGTACGCGGGCGTGTTCGCGTCGAGCTGGAGCTCGCGTTCACCGATCAGCGGCTCGTAGTTCCGCGCCACGACCATCACGGTGTACGTGCCCGGGACCGGCACGGGCTGCTTGAGCTGGACCTCGCCCTGCGTGTTCGAGCGCCCCCACGCCAGCACCTGATCGTCGAGGCGATTGACGTCGACGGCCTTCGCATCGACCCCGGGCTTGAGGATCATCACGAGCGCATCGGCGACCGGCGCCTCGCTCGCGGCATCGAGCACCTTGGACGACAGCCGCACGCCCTCCGCAGGCGCCTCGACCGCCGACGGTTGCAGCTCGCAATCGTTCGCGCCCTCGAGCGGCGTCCACCCGACCGTCGCGATCGCGAGCAGGCAGCTCGCTGTCGAGAGCGGGCGCACGAGTCCGACCTGCGAGGTCTCGACGACGTTGCCCGACGCCACCGTGCGGGTCCGGTATGCCGACGCGATGCCCACGAGGCGGCCGAGGTCATCGACGACCGGCCCACCCGAGTTGCCATGCGTGATCGAAGCGTCGGTCCGGATGAAGTCACGGCCCGCGGTGTTGTCCTCACCGGTCCAGCCCTCGACCTGACCCTCCGACAGCGTCAGGCCGCCACCGCCGACGTCGGGATAGCCGAGCACCCACAGCCGCTGGCCCATCCGCACGTCGGCGCTGCGGCCCTCGGGGAGCGTTGCCCACACCGTCCCGTTCGTTGGATTCCACGTGCGACCGTCGAGATCGAGGTCGCACTTGATCAACGCCAGGTCGAGCTCGCGCTGCAGCTTGCTGCGGCTCGGCCGTCCTGCGCACCACAGCTGCGGCGCATGATCGGGCTCGCTGAACCTGCCGATCACGAACACGTCGTGGAGCTTGCCGTCCTTGTCGTGGATGACGTGATAGTTCGTGAGGATCGAGCCGTCGCTTCCGACGACAACACCCGAGCCGCCACCGCGCGGCTTGAGGCGCCCGTCGATCAGATCCGCCGCGACTACCATCACGGTCGAGTCGAACGCTCGCTTCACCGCGTTGGGATACGTGCGCTGCGACAGCGTGCGGGACTGCGGCACGAGCGGTAGCCCGGTCTGCGTCGGCACCCGCAGGCTCGGCGCGACGACCTCCTCGATCCGCTCGACCTGTGACGGCGATCCGAAGAACGTGATCACGTACTGCTGCTCGCGATCGATCGTCGCGTACTCGACGGCGCGATCGACGCGCGGCACATCGCCCTTCTCCGCGACGTGCGCGTAGCGATACGCCGTGCGCAGCCAATCGTGGCCGGCGATCGATTCCACCGTGCTGTTGTCGAGCGTGTAGAGCTCGCCCCACCGGGTGCGCCGATCGAGCTCGAGCCCGGTCACGATGTTGCTCCACGTCGGCTTCTTGTCGATCAGCACCTCGAGGCGCGCATTTGGATCGAGCGAAGACGTGAACGCGACGTGATACGTCGTCGGCGACTTCGTGGTCTGGCCGGGCACATCGCGCAAGAGGCGCGGCGCTGGCGGCTGCACCGGCTCCGGCTCGAGCCATGCCTTGGAGTGCTCGAAGGTCAGGCCGCGCTCGGCAAACTTCTTCGTCGGTGGTGTGATCAGCCCGCGATGGATTCGTCCCGCGACGATGATCACCACCAGTGCCAGCAGCAGCACGAGGACGTCGTGGCGGTGATAGTGAGTCTTCAGCTCGGCGAGATCCGTTCCCGCGCGCTTGCGCAGCCGCTGGATCGCCGCCGCCGCGACCTGGACGGGATCGAACGCGCCGTCGTCGGCATCGTCCGCCGCCGTACCGGCCAGGCCGTCCGGACGCGCGATCACGGACGACGACGACCGCACCCCGGGCTGCGTCGCGGCGCGCCCCTGCGCCGGGATCCGGTCGGACCTGGCCTCGGCCTCCTCGGCCTCGACGTGGGCCTCGGCCTTCTCGGCCGCGTCCGCCGCGAGTGCGCGCAGGATCCGATCGCGCTGCATGCGCACGGTGACGACCGGATCGGTGCTCGAGCCATCGGCGATCGGCGGCAGCTCGCCCATCGGTGCAACGGTGACCTCGCCCTCGGCGACCGCTCGATTGCGCGCCCGGGCCGCCTCGATCGCGGCACCTGCGGCCGCTGCCGCGACGATCGCGGCACCCCCCACAGACTCGATGTCGCCGACGATCTCCCCGACGATGCGCGCGGCCTCCATCGCGGCGACCTTCGGATCGGGCATCTGCACCATCGGTAGCTCCGGCGGCGGTGGCGGCGGGGTCTCCTTCGGGATCACCAGCCCGTGGGGCGCGTTCTCGGCCTCGGAGGTATCGAGGGGCCAGCCGTCGCCGGCGACCATCGGATCGGGGATGGGTACCGACTCGGCGCGCTTCGGCCGCTCGCCCGGGACCTGGCCCACCTCGGCGAGGGGCGCTACCGGGGCGGAATGGTCGGGCTCCGGCGCAGAGGGCTCCACGGATGCGGCGACTTCGGGGCTCGGCGGCGCCGGCGGCTTGACCGTGGCCTCGTACGGCCTGGTCTCGCTCGCGGCGACCGCGCCGGATGCATCGGGGGCCGCGACGACCGGGATTCCACCGGACCCGAGGGGGTCAGGGAGACCGCTGGTCGTGACGGGGGGGACCGCACCGGACGCATCGGGGTCGGGCGTCGCGCCGGACGCATTGGGGTCGGGCGTTGTCCGAGCAGCGGACGACGTGGCGGGGGAGGCGAGCGGGGTCTTGCGCGACTGCTTCTTGCCCGGGGTCACAGGCTTCTTGCCGTCGGTCACTTGTCTCTCCGGAACGGAGATCGCGCGAGCGCGGACTGCGAGACGAGCCAGAGCACGAGGAAGACCGTTGCCGCGAATG
>JAYUYE010000267.1:0-11514 GCA_043752985.1 Myxococcales bacterium | reverse complement strand
GGCGATCGTGATTCCCGACGGCGGGGAAGTAGACGTTGTCGCGCAAGAGCTGGTTCTCGACGTCGAAGAACTGCTGCCATTGATCCTGGCGATGGCCCTCGTCGACCATGTCGCCGGTGCCGAGTACGAAGTCCGGGACTTCCTGTCCGATCCGCTCGACGACGCGGCGGTGCGCATCGGCGCTGTAGCGAGTGTCACCGACGACGACGAACGAGAACGGGACTTCGGCGCCGACCTCGGGTGCCGTCGCGAACTCGCCGCGCCACACACCGGCGCCGACCTCGACGCGATAGCGGTAGCGGGTGGCGGGTGCGAGGTCCGCGATCCGCGCCTCGGCGATCCGCGCGGCCGCGACCTCCTGGACCTTCTCTCCGCCCGGCCCCTCGACGACCAGGCGCGCGGGCGCCGCGGTCTCGAGCTGCCACATCACGGTGATCGACGCTGGCGCGAGGTCCTGGAGGTACGGGCCCTTCAGCATCTTGGGCTCGGGATCGCCGTACGCGACGCTACCTAGCGCAGCGGCGAGCATGCATGCGCACGCGATCCTCACCCTGCAGAGGATAGGCAACCTTGGTCGTCCACCGCAAGATCGCGGAGCGGCTCGCGGACGCTAGCTGCGGTAGCGCATCGAGGACAGTGCACCGACGAGATCGCGCGCCGACTCGCGGGTGTACCCGTACTTCGTGGTCAGCGTGTCGAGAGCCGCCTCCGCGCGCGCACGCGGCTCGGCCGCCAGGCTGCCTTCATTGCCAGACAGGTACATCACGAGGTCCGTGATGCCTTTCGAGATCGTCGTCTTGTGCTTCTCGAAGTAAGCGTCGCGGAGCTTGCGTAAAAGATCTGCGAAGATCTCGGTGAGCACGGGCTTCTGGCCGCGGTGATCGAGCGACCACGCGCCGATCTTGCCGACCATGCTCTGCCGGAAGTTATCGGCAGAGCCGGTGACCTCGAGCGTGCGCTCGACCTCCTTCAGCATGCCGTCGTCGGGCTCCTCCATCCGCCCCGTCGACGGATTGCGAACCTTCTCCTTCTTGAGCGCATGCATCACGTGCGTGATGTAACGCTCGAACACGCGGCCGTACTCGGACTCCTCGACGAGCCCGACCGCCACGCGCACCTCGTCATCGATCACATCGAACAGCCGACCCTTCGCGACGTCGACCAGCTTCTTGTGATCGTGGTAGCCGCCCGGCTGAACGTCCTGGCGCAGGAACTCGTAGATGCTCACCTGTTTGCACAGCTCGACGATCTCATCGAGCACGACCATCGGGGAGACGTAGTCGTAGCGAGTCGAGCCGGCAGCGGCGAGCAGCACGGTCTGCATCTCGCGCGGCGACGCGCCCACCCTGCCCTCGTAGATCGGGTACGTGTCGGACTCGTGCCACAGCTCCTTGATCTGACCGGCGAGCTCGCGCGCGCGATCCGGCGGGAGATCGTCGGGGACCTGGCCGGTCGAGTAGAGCTCGACCTTGTCGAGCGGCGACAGCTTGCCGATCACCTCGGCGAGCGTGGATGGGAATCGTTCGATCTGCGGCTTGCGCATGCGCGTCAGCACGGCCCACAGCGCGGCGACGTAGGCGGTGTGGGGCGCGATGTGCCTGCGCGATGCGGCCTCGCGCAGGCGCTCCTGATACAGCGCTTCCTCGTGGCGGACGTCGAGGATGAAGGGCACCCGAACGAGATCGATCCGACCCTTGAAGCTCTGGAAGTCGGGAATCTCGCGGAACGCAGCGAGGTGGATGTCGTTGCAGCTGCCGACGAAGCAGAGGTCGAGGAACAGCGTCGCGCTCGACATCGAGACCGCCGCACGCTCGACGGTCGTCAGCAGATACTTGTAGTGCTCGAGCGGCCGCTTCAAGAGGTCGTCGAACTCGATGAAGCCGCGATTCGCGTTGACGATCTCTCCGCCGTACTCGAACACCGAGACCGACTGCAGCGACGGCGGCAACGAGCTCAGCGTGCGATCAGCGGTAACCTGACGCTCGGTAGCATCGACCGAGAGCTGCGGCTCGACGGTGACCCAGCCCTGGCGATACCGATGCGAGATCTCGAACCGCTCGATCCGGACGTGGCGGAGCACCTGGATGTAGTCGCCGTGATAGCTCGCGAGCAGCGCCTCGTAGATCACCCGATTCTTCGGCGACAGCAAGCCCTGGCGCAGGTAGTCGCTGACCACGAACGTCGGCGACTTGCTCGCGTTGACGAGCCGATCGATCAGCTTCTGGCGCTCCTCGAGTGGGATCAAGAGGAGCGGGTGATCGCGCAGCTCATCGCCGAGGCGCGCGTCGATCACGTCGTCGGGTAGATAGGCGAACGAGTCGAGCGAGTCCTCGGGGGTCGGCGCGGTGCCACCACCGAACCCGATGCCGCCGCGCGTGTGCTTCTGCGCGGGGAAGATCCACGAGAACCGGTAGAGCGCGCCCTCATCGAGCGTCGAATAGTTCTCGAGCCCGCGTCCGAGGCAGCGGATGAACGTCGACTTCGCGGACCCGTTCGGGCCATGGAGGAGGATCAGCTTGTTGGGCCGGCCATCCTGCACGAAGCTGCGCAGCTGCTGGTAGACCGCGTTCTGGACATGCTCCTGACCGAACAGGCGATCTTCGCCATTGGCCCATGACGCGTCGAACATGTGGAAGTGGCGGACCTCACCCCACGGGTACTTCACCGTCGAGTTGCCGTAGTGATCGAAGCAGTCGACGACGTACTGGGTCGACGAGCGCAGCTGCCGGGTGGGTTCAGCGACGACGAGGTTCAGATACTCGGCGAACGACATCACCCGGCGGTTCCGCGTGAAGTCGTCGCGCACGGCAGCGCCGAGGCCGACGAGCAGGTCCTTCACGTCGGGTAGGTTCGGAGTCTCCGTTTCCGCCATCGCGTCGACGGTACCAAGGAGTGGTCGCGCTAGCGACCGGCCGGGACAGATCGCTTCACTTCGCCGCGACCACGATGCTGATCTGTTCCTTCTTCGCGAGACACGTGTCCTTGTCGCAGACGGCGAACTTGAACGTGCCGTTGATGGTGTGGTTGCCGCTGGTCGGGGTCAGCTTGACGGTGAACGCCAGCTGCTTGTCCTCGAACGCATCCGCATCACCCTTGACCTGGTCGTGTCCACCCGCCGTGAGCTGCGCTTTGGCCAGCGTCACGCCCGCCGGGCTCACGAGCGTGAGCTTGGTCGGGAACTCCTTGTTGATCTTGTACGGCCCTGCCGGGGTCACCAGGATCTTCACGGTGAGCTCCTTGCCCGCGACGGCATCCTTGGGCGTCTCGACCGCGAGCTGACCTTCCTCGGGCTTGAGCCGAAACGACTCGTCGGCGCCGCCCTTGGCCCCGGTCGGGCCAGCGGAGGACTCTGGCGTACCGCCCATGCCCGACGCCATCTTCGGGGCTTCGCCGCCGGGGACCGCAACTCGTTCGCCGCCGCCACCACCCATGTCGCCCTTGGCCGTCGTGGTTCCAGTGTCCTGGTTGGCTGCCGGCTTGCTGCAACCGGCAGCAGCGAGCCCGAGGACGGAAACCAGGACAGCGACATGCGTGCGAACCATCGGTCGATGATAGCGGATCTCTGGCAGATCGCACGCGGGTGGGACATGTACCCCTTACCGGATCTCGACGGTGCGAGGTACGCTGGGCGGTGCCGGTGAGAAGAGCTCAACAGCTCGGCCGCTACCATTTGCTCGATCGCATCGCGTTCGGCGGGATGGCGGAGATCTACCGGGCAAGAACTTTCGACGCTCATGGCACGCCGCACCTGGTCGCGGTCAAGCGCGTCCTCGCGCACCTCGCCGAGGACGACGACTTCATCCAGATGCTCGTCGATGAGGCGAAGATCGCGAGCGTGCTGCGCCACGGCAATATCGCGCGCGTTTACGAGTTCGCGCGCGCGCACGGCGAGTACTTCATCGCGATGGAGCATGTCGACGGCAAGGACATGCGCACCGTGCTCGAGCGCTGCCGCACCAAGAAGAAACCGATTCCACCAGAGCACGCCGGCTACATCGCGGCCGAGATCGCCTCGGCCCTCCACGCCGCGCACTCCGCCGTCGATAGCCGCGGCCGCCCGCTGCGGATCATCCACCGCGATGTCTCGCCGTCGAACATCATCTGCAGCTACGCCGGAGAGGTGAAGCTGTGCGACTTCGGCATCGCAAAGGCGACCCTGTCTCGTGTCTCGACGAAGACCGGCGTGATCAAGGGCAAGGTCAAGTACATGAGCCCCGAGCAAGCGCTCGGCCGCAAGCTCGACCACCGCAGTGACGTGTTCTCGCTCGGCTCGTGCTTGTACGAGATGCTGACGCGGATCCCGCCGTTCACCGCGACCAACGAGATGGACCTCTTGATCAAGGTCCGCGATGCGAAGTATCGGCCGGTCAGCGAGCTGACGCCGGGCATCCCGATCGAGCTCGAGCAGATCACGGATCGCTGCTTGACGCGCAGCCGCGCGAATCGCTACCAGACGGCCGCCGAGGCCGAAGGCGACCTGCGCGTGTTCCTGCGCAAGTACATGCCGAACTACTCGCGCAGCCATCTCGGGCGGTTCATCCGCAAGATGTTCGCGATCGAGATCGAGCGCGAGCTGCGCATGCTCGAGGAATACGTGATGGCCGACGACGTCAGCGAGGACGTCGGCGAGAGCCTGATGATCAAGGACGAGGACTTCGAGCCGCCCGAGGTTCCGTTCCAGCCGAAGCCGACGTCGGTCTCGATCATCGCCGCGCGCGAAGGCACCGCCGGTGGATCACGCGATGACTTCTCGGGTGACTCGAACTTCACGACGATGCCGAAGGTCGACCCGCGGCACGAAGACATCCACCAGCAGAACACGAAGATCCTCGACACCGGCCGAGGCCGCACCACGCCGCCGCAGCGCCAGGGCAAGGGTCCGCCCACGTCACCTCCTCCGCCGCCGCGCGGGGCCGGCCGCAACCCGCAGCAAGCGAAGCCGATCTACGACGACGATCTGCACTCCGCTCCGACGATGATTATCGACATCGGCCGCATGAAGCGTGGCGGTCGCGGCTGACATGACGGTGGGCGGCGAGTACTGCTCGGCACGCCGGACCCGGTGATGATTCTCGAATTCGCTGTCACGACGTGGTGCAACGACACCTGCGCGTACTGCGTCACCACAGTGCAGCAATGCCGCGACGAAGCCACGCATGCGTTCGTGCGTCACGACGTGGGCCCTTGGCCATTGGCGACCGCGGTCCGCTGTCCGCAGCCGGCGTGCCTACGTCTCGATCGGTATGCGTTCCTCGAGGGAGTGCCGACCCGCGGCCGCTCGTTCGATCTTCTCGCCGAGGACGTCGCGGACGGCCCAGCCCGCCAGCACTAGCGGCCCAGCTCGACCGAAAGTCCGAGCACTTCGTCACCCGGTCGCACCGTGACGCGTGTGACGCCGCGGCGGTCGCCGCTCGTCGCCGTGATCTCGAGGTCGCCTGTCGGCGCATCGCGCACGCGGAACTCGCCCTCGGCGTCGGTGACACCTTCCGCGGTGGGACCGCTGCCGTTCGCCGGGCGGATCGCGATCGCCGCCCCGGCGACGCGCTGGCCCCGAGCATCGCGCAGCGTGCCGCCCACGAGCGCACCGCGCGCGAGCTCGAGCCGGATGTCGCGGACCGAGGTCGTGCCTGGCGTGCGCGCGGCGGCGACGTCGAGCTCGTGCCCGAGCGGCAGGTACCCCGGCAGCTTGATCGTCAGCTTCCAGCGTCCCGGCACGAGCGGTCCGAGCTTCCACCGACCAAGCTTGTCGGAGCTCGCGTCAGCGTTGGCAGCACCCGGGCCCGCGGCGGTGATCGCGATGCCGGCGAGCGGTGCTCCACTCGTTGCCTCGATCACGGCACCCTCGACCGCGCCGCCGATCGGGAGACGCAGCCGCACCCGCTCCTTGCCACCCGACGACGCCTTGGTCTCGAGCTCGTGCTCGGGATAATCGGGGTGACGGATCCGCACGCGCAACGGACCTTCCGGCAGCATGTCGAGCGAGAACGTTCCGTCAGCGGCGACGACCGCGTGGCGACCCTCGCCGGCGCCCGTCGTGACCTCGAGGTGCGCTGCCGCGACGGGCGCACCGTTCACGTCGTCGAGCGTACCGGCAAGCGTTGCATCGGCCACCACGAGTACGAAGTCCTCACGGTGCTCCGGCGCGGTCGGGCCTTTCGCGACCGGGACATCGAGCTTGCGCCGCGCATCGCCGTGACCGTACGCGGTCGCGACGAGCTCGAGCCCACCGACGACGGGTCCGAGCTTGTACTCGCCCGCTTCATCTGTGAACGCGACGAGCGGTGCGCCGACCGTGGGACTCGCGCTGATCTGCGCGCCGATCACGGGGACGTTGTGCTGATCGGTGACCTTGCCGATCACGAACGTGCCCGGTGACAGCACGATGTTGATCTCGGGCAGGAGCTGGCCGACGTCGATCGCGTTCTCCTTCGATCGTCCCTCCGCGAAGCCGAGCGCACCGGCGAGCACCGCGACTCTGCCCTTCGCGAGCCCGCGGATCCGATAGCGGCCGTCGGCGCCGGTCACCCAGATCGAGGCGCGCAGGGGATCGACCGGCAAGGGCTCTGGATCGCCGGCAAGCTGCGCGAGCGCACCGGATCCGGGATCGACGATCGCGGGACGTGCGGCCTGCGCGCCGGGTGGTGGGATCGGTGGGATGGGTCCGACGGTGACACCGAGCTCGCCGCGCGCGATGAACTGCGGATCCGAGGTCAGCGTGCCCGGTGCCGCGGTCGGGGCCGCGATCCGCCCGCTGAACCGACGCAGCATGTCCTGCTCGACCAGCTCCGACGTCTCGGTGCCGACGGTTCCACCGTCGAGAGCGCGCACGGTGGCGCCTGCGATCGGTGTCCCCTCGCCGTCGAGCACGCGGCCCTCGATGATCCCGCCCTTCGTCAGCGCGAGCTCGGGCAGGCCTCTGCCCGCCTCGAGCTCGATGCCACCCGTACTGAGAAACCCGGGGGAGAACGCGTCGGCGATCCATCGGCCGTTCGGGACGCCTTCGATCCTGAACACGCCATCCGTGCCGCTGCGTGCGTAGCGCGGCGCTTGATCATCGCCTGACGGCCGGAGCTCGATCGCAGCGGCGATGCCGGTGCCCTCGCCGCGGTCGATCACGCGGCCGACCACGACCGCTGCTACCTCGAGCCGGAGCTCGATCGGCGTGAACGGTCCCGAGCCGAGCCGGTTCACCCGTACGGCGCGCGCGGCGAGCGAGCCCTGCCACGCGAACAGCTGGTAGCGACCCTCCGGGAGATCCTCGAACGCGAACGTACCGGTCGGCGAGCTCTTGAGCTCGATCGCGCCGCCGATCGCATCGCCGCGGAGCCCGACCGTCACGTTCGGTGCGGGCTTGCCGCCATCGACGACGGTTCCCGAGATCGCGACGCGCCGTGCGACCACGATCCGCGCCGCATCCGACGGCACCGGAACGTAGCGGACCTCGGCCGGCAACAGGCCGGGCCCGGTGACCCGCAAGCGATAGCGGCCCGGCTCGAGGCCGAGGATCGCGAACCGGCCATCCATTCCGGTCGGTGGCGCGACGAACACACCGGGGATCACGCCAGCATCCACGACCCACGGCATCTTCGGCGCGGGTGGTGGCGGTGCGGAAGCGGAGCCAGCACGGGGCGCGAGCGCACGATCCGGGACGCCCTTCTCGAGCTCGGCGGAGACCTCCGCGCCGACGACAGGCAAGCCTGCGCCATCGAACACGAAGCCGGTCAGTCGAACACCGGACGGATCGCCGGGGACGGTCGGTCCTTCGGGTGCGCGGATCGCGCCGCCTCCGCCATCGCGCGACGTCACCGCTTCCGTCGCGACGCCTCCAGATCGCTGCGAGCGCCGAACGAGGACCGCGCTGATGATCACGACCAGGCCGATCGCGACGAGGATCGCGATCCGCAACGCCGGCGTGAGCTTGCCGCGCACGGGTGGCGCTGGATCGGCGGGCGCCGGATCGGCCGGCACCTCGGCGACCACGGGCTCCGACGCGGGTGCGTCGTCGGCCGGGCGGTCCTCGCTCATCGCCCCAACGATAGCGCGTTCCGGGGTAGGCTTCCGGCGTGCCGACCTCCGCCCTGTTCGCGAATCAGCGCGAGACGAATCTGTCCTCCACGATCGCGCTCGTCGAGGACGTCCTGGCGGAGCTGGGCCACCCGGTCCCGGATAGCCGGCTCACCGATCCGACCGCACTCAACGCGTGGCGGATCCTCGAAGGATCGGCGGTCACCCGCGTGACCCTGATCGACCGCGTCGAGTTCACGCACCTGCGCGTCTCCGCCGTGATCATGACTCTCGATGCGAAGGTCGATCGGCCCGCCCTGTTCGCGCACCTCCTCGACCTCAACACCACGTTGTGCGGCGCGGCGTTTGGCACCGATGGCGACCACATCCTGCTGCTCAGCGAGCGCACCACTCTCGATCTCGATCGCAGCGAGGTGCTCGATGCGATCCGACGGGTCACGACCTGCGCCGACGAGCATGACGATGTGCTGGTCGCCCGGTTCGGCGGCACGCTCGGCGTGGCGCGATAAGACCGCGCGGTGGAGAACGATACCGGCACCTGGGTGAAGGAGGCGGCGGGTGTCGACACCCTCCACATCCGAACGATTCGCCTCGAGGTCACGGCCGGTCCCGATCGCGGCCTCGTCAAGACGTTCAACAACCCGACCATCGTCATCGGCCGCGCGAACGCCGATCTGCAGCTCGACGACCGCCGGGTGTCCACGATGCACGCGGAGATCCGCATGGAGCCTTCCGGGTTCCGGCTGCGCGACCTCGGTTCGCGGAACGGCACGCACGTCGGTGGCCTGCGTGTGGTCGAGGGTTTCCTTGCCCCTGGCACGCTGATCACGATCGGCGACACCACGATCCAGTTCGAGCCGCTCGCAGACTCGGTCGAGCTCTCGGTCTCCGCAGCGGATCGCCTCGAAGGGTTCATCGGGCGCGGAATTGCGATGCGGCGGATGTACCAGCTGATCGAGCGGTTCGCCGGCACCGACGCCACCGTACTGATCACCGGCGAGACCGGATCCGGCAAGGAGCTCGCAGCCGAAGCGCTGCATGCGCGCTCGCGACGCCGCACCGGGCCGCTCGTCGTGTTCGACTGCGGCGCGATTCCCTCGCAGCTTGTCGAAGATCAGCTGTTCGGGCACGAAGCCGGCGCGTTCACCGGCGCGACGACCACGCGCCCGGGTGTATTCGAGGCCGCGCACGGCGGGACGCTGTTCCTCGACGAGGTCGGCGAGCTCCCGCTCGACGTCCAGCCGAAGCTCCTCCGCTCGGTCGAGACCCGAACGATCCGTCGGCTCGGCAGCACGACCCCGATTCCGTGTGACGTCCGGATCGTCGCCGCGACACATCGCGACCTCGCGACCGAGGTCAACCGCGATCGGTTTCGCGCAGATCTGTACTTTCGGCTCGCGGTCGCGCGGATTCACGTTCCGCCGCTGCGCGAGCACCGCGAGGACATCGATTCGCTGATCGATCACTTCGCGAGCCGGCTCGGTGCCGGACCGGTGCCGCCGGCGTTCCGCGAGTGGGCCGCGCAGCATCCATGGCCCGGCAACGTCCGCGAGCTGCGTGCCGCGGTCGAGCAGACTGTCGCCCTCGCCCGCCGCCCGGACCTGCTCGCCCAGCGCTGGGTGACGTCCGCCGGGGACGGGCTCGCTGTCGATGTCTCGGTGCCGTTCAAGGAGGCGAAGCGGCGAGTCGTCGAGGAGCTCGAGCGCCGCTACATCACCGAGCTGCTCGACGCGCACGGAGGCAACATCTCGGCCGCGGCGCGCGCAGCCGATCTGGATCGCATGACGATCTACAAGATGTTGCAGCGTGCGGGCCTCCGCGCTCCGGCGGAGTAGCGTGCGACGCGACGGCACTCTCCTGTTCACGCCGACGCTGGTGTTCGGCAACCTCGCCGCCGCGTGCGGCGGTGGCGTGATCGTGATCGCGATCCTCGCGCGCGACCGGGCCCCCGCGATCGGGGCGGCGCTGTCGTTCGGGTTCGCGATGATCATCTCGGCCCTGCTCGCCACGATGTGGAGCGAGCGTGCGGGTCGGCTGCGCAACGTCGTGCGGGTCGCGGCGGTCACCACGCTCGGCATGTCCGCCGCACTGCCGGGCTGGTACTTCGGGCCGAGCTCCGCCTACGCGGGCGTGCTCGCACTCGTGTTGGTGTTTGCCGGCCTGCTGATGGGTGGCGTCGAGACGCCGTTCCCCGCGCGCGGAGGATGGTTCGTCTACGTCGGACTCGCTGGCGGTCAGGCAACCGTCGCGGTCCTCGTGCTGACCGGGACGATCGCCGATGCGGGACTTCTGCCAGTGGTGCCCGCGGGCGCGACGACGTGGCACCACGTCGCCGCTCACATCACCGTGCAGCTCGTCTACGCCGCGGCCTTCGGGATCGGGCGCGCCTTTCACCATCGCTACTGGGAGCTGTCCGAGCAGCTCGACATCGCCATCCGCGCATCCGCACGGCGCAGCGCTCTTCTCGACGAAGCGCGCGCAGAGTACCGGCGGACGTTCGCGCTCGGGCGCGAAGGGATCTTTGCCGGCCAGACCATCGGTCGGTATCAGCTCGGCGAGCTGATCGGACGTGGCGGCGCGGGCGAGGTCTACGAGGCCCGGGATGTGGTCGACGGCTCGCGCGCGGCGGTCAAGCTGCTGCGCGGTGATCGCCTCGATGACCCGACAAACGTCCGTGGCTTCCTCGAGGAGGCGACCTCGCTCACGCTGATCGAGAGTCCGCACGTCGTCCGGCCCCGGCACATCGGAGGGCTAGAGGGAATCTTGCCGTACATCGCGATGGAGCGTCTCGAAGGCGGCAACCTCGCCGAGCTGATCACGCGCTCGGGTCAACTTTCGCGTGCCGCGATCCGCCAGCTGATCGATCATGGTGGCCGCGCACTCGCTGCGGTGCACGGCAGTGGCATCACGCATGGCGACGTCCAGCCAACCAACCTCGTGCTCGCCGGTGAGACCTGGAAGCTGATCGACTTCGGATCGCCAAGTCTCGCCGAGCCGAGCGACGATCCGGCACGCGTGGTCGGATTACCGCGGTTCATCGCACCCGAGGTACTCGGCGGCAGTCGCCGCGATGCGAGCTCCGATCTGTATGGCCTGTGCGCGAGCATCTACACGGCGATCACCGGCCGCGAACCGTTCGCGGAGGTCACGCGTGCCGCGCTGCCCGGCGTCGTGGCGAGCGAGCTGCCGCTCGATCCCCGCCTGCGCGGCGAGATCGACGATCAGATCGCAGATGCCCTCGCGGTCGGGCTCGCGCCGGATCGCGCCGTTCGCTACGCAGATGCGGGGACGCTGCGCACCCACCTGCTCGCCGCGTTCGATGGCGCGCTCGCCGACGAGATCCGTACTCGCGCGGCAACGCTGCCGGCGTGGCGCACGTCGGAGCCCGTGGTCGAGAGCGAGTACTCCGCCACGCTCGCGCCCGCGTCGGGACCACAGCCAATGCTCGAGCCCGCATCGGTGCCCGCGCTCGCGCCCGTGGTGTCTGCG
>JAYUYE010000266.1:0-1865 GCA_043752985.1 Myxococcales bacterium | reverse complement strand
GCGCGGGATTGCGCTCGAACAGGATCTCGTAGAACCGGATCGTCAGGTCGGGGCGGCGGTCGACAACAAGCTCGAAGCTGTCGCGAAGGATCGTCGGGTTGAGGCTCATGGCGGTCCATCGAGCATGCTGCGTGCCGCTGGCTACCCGAGCGAGGTCGCGGGGTTAGCGGGTCGGGGGAGCGTGCGCACACGGTTTTATCGCGTGCGCGCACGCTGGTCGTCGAACGTCGGCAACGATGATATGCAACCGACATGAGCATGCAGCGCTGGTCGAGTGCGGCCTTGCGAGGCGTGTCTCGCGGCGCGTTCTTGCTGCGCCGTGTACAAGCGTCGCTGCTCCGGCGTGACGCCCATGACGAGCGCCGGCGGGATTCGCTCGCCGACCTCGCGCTCGGCCGCTCCAAGCGTGGGCCCGGACGCCGGCGCAACATCTTGTTCATCACCGTCGACCAGCAGCGGTTCGACGCACTCGGCGTCAACGGGGGAACAGTCGCGCGAACGCCCGTGCTCGATGCGCTGGCGACCGCGGGGCTGCGCTACACGCGCGCGCGGGTGCCAAACGTCGTGTGCATGCCGTCGCGCGCATCGATGTTGACGGGCCAGTCACCGCAGACCCACGGCGTGATCGCCAATGGCGTGCCCCTGCCCGCAGACGCGCCGAGCGTCGCGCGTCACCTCCGCCGGACGGCCGGCTATCGCACCGCGCTCGTCGGCAAGGCGCACTTCGAGCCGCACCTCGATCCCACGCTGCACTTCGAGGAGAACCGGATGGCGGCGGAGGGGCTGCGGGGACCGTGGCATGGGTTCGAGCACGTCGAGCTCGCGACCCACGGTCCCCTCGGGGGACACCACTACGCGGACTGGATGTGGTCCCAGCATCCCGACGAGCTCGCCGGGTTCGGTGGCGTGCTGACCGGTGTTGGCGGCGGCGACACAGGCGCACCGGAGGTCACGCACAACCCTGTCGAGCGCGAGCACTACCACACGGACTGGGTGGCCGACCGAACGATCCAGTGGCTCGGCTCGATCCCGGCCGACGAGCCGTGGCTGTGCTGGATGAGCTTTCCGGATCCGCATCATCCGTTCGACCCTCCGCTCGACGAGGTGCGCGCTCGAATCGACTGGCGCGACGTGCCCCTTCCCGCCGGGCATCCGGGCTCGCGCGAGAAGATCGAGGCGCTCCTCGCGCACCGCCCGCGGCACTGGCTCGACTGGTACCGCGGAGACTTTCGCAACCCGGAGGGCGGCCCGATCAACTTCAACCCATCGCAGATGATGGACGACCAGCTCCGCGAGGTCTCGGCGATGATTCACGTCGAGAACGAGCTGATCGACGAGGCGTGTGGCCGCGTGCTCGCGTTCCTCGCTGCGCGCGGGATCGACGCGGATACCGATGTGGTCTACACGTCGGACCACGGCGACCTGCAGGGCGACCTGGGTCTGCTGTTCAAAGGCCCGTATCACGTGGACTCGCTGATCCGCGTGCCGACGATCTGGCGACCTGCTCCGTCCGTCGCGATTGCACCCGCGCGGATCGACGCCGGGGTGTCGCACATGGATCTCGCGCCGACGTTCTGCGCGATCGCGGGGGTCGACGTGCCCGCGTGGATGGAGGGGCAACCGATGCCCACCGCGCCCGGCGAGTCGCGGCCTCCGACGCTGACGACATTCGACAGCCAGTTCATGGGCGTCGGCATGCACCTGCGAACGATCGAGCGCGACGGCATGGTCTGTACGCTGTACACGCCGCGAACTCACGACAGGGGCGGGAAGTTTCGCGTGTACTGGTCGGTGTGGGGCGCGTACTCGCGGATCCCGGACTACGACGGCAGCGAGGGCGAGCTGTACGACACGAACGACGATCC
>JAYUYE010000265.1:0-1870 GCA_043752985.1 Myxococcales bacterium | reverse complement strand
CACCTCGGGCGGAATCGCCCGGCAGTACGCGCGGATGTACGCCTCGAGGCGGTCGCGATGCGACTCCTTCACGGACTGATGGGCGAGCGTGAGGACCTGACGAACCACCTCTGCTTGCATGGCGCGGGCAACGTAGCAGAGTCGACTTCCAGTGGCCTACCACGGGTCTCGGGAACCCTCTGCCGCGGCGCGTCAGCTGGTATCCTGACCGCGGTGCCTCACGCGGGTCTCGCGGTCGTCATCCTGCTCGCCACCGGCCATGGCCGTGTGGGCGTCGATCCGGCTCGCGGCGGTGCACCGAATGACGTTCGGTCTGCAGAGCCGCGCGGCTCGGCAAATCATCGGGTTCGAGCGCCGCGGCAGGACCCCGACGGCAAGCTCGTGGCGGTCGGCCACGCGAGGACGCCGGGCGGGGACCGGCCGTGGATCGCGCGAATCAAGTGATCGCGCTTGCTCGTCTCGGGCGCTGGCTCGGACCGTGGGCCGACGCGAAGCAAGCTCCAGATGTCCCGGCGCGGGACGAGGAGCTCGACGGCATCCGCGTCCGGATCTACGGGCGCCACGGCCATCCCTACCTGATCGCGCCCGGCCTCCACTTCGCCGGTCCGGACGACCCGAGGCTCGATCGGTTCTGCCGGATCCTCGCGAACGCCGGCTACCTCGTGATCGCGCCGTTCATTCCGGACTACCTCGCGCTCGTGCCGACGAGGCGCGCGATCCAAGACTTTCGCCGCGTGTTCGCAGCGCGCGCGCGCTGGACGCCGGCGCGGCCAACCGTGTTCTCGATCTCGTTCGGCTCGCTGCTCGCGTTCGCGCTCGCCGCGGACCATGCCTCCGAGCTCGACGGCCTCGTGATCTTCGGCGGCTACGCCGACTTTCACGAGACGATGGAGTTCTGCCTGACCGGCACCCTGTCCTCGGGCCGGACCGCGACGCGCGATCCGCTGAACCAGTCGATCGTGCTGATGAACCTGCTCGACCATCTGGAGCCGCCGTGTGCCGATCCCTCCGCGGTCGCCGCGGCGTGGCGACGCTACGTGATGCGCGTCTGGGGCCGGCCCGAGATGAAGGTGCGCGAACGGTTCACCGCGATCGCGAACGAGCTCGCGCCCGATGTCCCCGACAATGTCCGCGACCTGTTCCACACCGGAATCGGTACGCGGCCCGGCGCGGTCGAGCTCGCGATGCCTGCGCTCGCGAAGTTCGATGCACGCGCGCTCGATCCGTCGCCCTACTTGCCCCGCGTCCGCGGCCGCGTCGATCTCGTGCACGGCACGAACGATGACGTCGTCCCGTTCGAGCAGACCCACACGCTCGCCCGCCTGCTCACGAACGCCGACGTCGGCGTCCACATCACGGGCATGTACGGCCACACCGGATCGCAAACGCCGCGATGGTCAGTCGCGGCGAAGGAGCTGGTCACGATGCTGCGCGTGCTGCGCGTGCTCGCGCGCTAGTCACGGAACAGCTGCGGGATCGCGCCGAGGTCGGGGACCTCGAGGGCCGAGGTCTGGAGGCGAGCCTGCGCCGGCGCATCGAGCAGGATGCCGAAGATCTCGAGGCACATCTCGTTCGTGGTCTGCTCGCCGAGCGAGATGTCGATCGGCGTCATCGGCAGACCCGCGTCGTGAAGCATGCGCTGGACGAACGGGTTCGCCATCGTATTGTTCCATTTGCAGCTGACCTCGATACGGTCGCCGGGCGCGAGCGTCGGCAGCTGGGCGAGCGGGGCGTCGTAGACGTAGGTGCGCTGCCAGTCGAAGTTCCAGCCGCCATTCGCCAGGCACTCCTCCTTGGGCTGCGTGCCGCGCGCGGCGGGGCGGATCACCTTGCTCGAGATGTGCGTGCCGACGAGGTGCATGTGCGGGTT
>JAYUYE010000264.1:0-11538 GCA_043752985.1 Myxococcales bacterium | reverse complement strand
GGAGCACGAATGTCTTCAGGTAATCCGCGAGTTTACACGTCGTTTGCCGAGTTCGAGCGCGAAGAGCTGCGCCGTCTGGATTCCCTTCACACCTCTGTCGACGACCTCGTCGAGGAGCGGTTCGCCGAGGAGCTCGACTTCGGTGGGAACGGGGATGCGCCCCGCAAGCGCGGTCGTCCGCGCAAGAACGGCTGAGCTCCGGCGCGTATGATGAGAGGGTGCTTCGCTGCCTCCTCGCCATCGCACTAGCGGGCTGCGGCGCCTGCAGCGACGACGCCGACGACCCCGCGGGTGATGCGGCGCCAGGCTGCCTCGCACCCAGGCCCGACAAGACCGGCGAGGCCACTTACTACGCCGCCGACGGAACCGGTAACTGCAGCTTCCCCGCGAGCAGTGACCACCTGGTCGCTGCGATCAACGCAGCCGACTACGCGACCGCCGCGTGGTGTGGCGCTTGCGTCGCGGTCACCGGTCCTGCGGGAACGGTCACCGTTCGCGTGGTCGACAAGTGCCCGGGCTGCGATCCGGGTGACCTCGACCTGAGCTCCGAGGCGTTCGCGAGGATCTCGCCCCTGTCGGCCGGCCGCGTGCCGATCACGTGGCGAGAGGTCGCGTGCGACGTCCAGGGTCCGCTCGCCTATCACTTCAAGGATGGCTCGAGTGCGTTCTGGACCGCGATCCAGATCCGCAATCATCGCTATCCGATCGCGAAGATCGAGGCCGGTACCGCTGGCGCCCTCGAGACCATCGCGCGCGTCGACTACAACTACTTCATCGACACCTCGGGCCTCGGCGCTGGTCCCTACTCGATCCGCGTGACCGACACGCGCGGGCACGTCGTCGAGGATCCGGCGATCGCGCTTGGCGCCAACATCACGCGCACCGGAACGGCGCAGCTGCCCGCATGCCCGTAGCGATCCGCTCGTGATCGCGTGGATACCGAACACCGACAACTCCCGGCTGCCGGCCGCGCAGCGCACGTCCTGGGTCAACCGCGCGCGCGGCGACGCGGATCCGGCATGCGCCCGCCGGCTACGTTGGTGGTGGAGACTCAGCCCTATCCGTCGATGTCGTAGTCCTTGAGCTTTTTGTACAGCGTCGAGCGATCGATCTCGAGGATCGACGCCGCCTGCGCCTTGTTGCCACCGGTGGCCGCGAGCGCGGCGACGATGCCGTCCTTCTCGAGATCGCGCAGCGAGCGCGCGGCAGCGTGCCTGGGCGGTGCGATGACGGGTGGCAGCGAATCGATCGTGATCGACGACATCGCCTCCGGCGCTGTTGCGGCCGAGATCGCGGAGGCGAGCGGCGGCGTGGGCGGCGAGTTGCGCGTGCGCGGCGGACCGAGCGCGGCGAGCATCTGCGGGGGCAGATCCGCCGCGACGATCTGTTCGCGATCGCCGAGGACGATCGCGCGCTCGATCGCGTTGCGGAGCTCGCGGACGTTGCCGGGCCAGGCGTAGCGGGTCATCGCGGCGAGCGCATCGGCGGCAAAGCCGGTGATCCGGCGGGCGCCCTGGTGGCGGAATCGGGCGAGGAAGTGCTCGGCGAGGAGCGGAACGTCGTCGAGGCGCTCGCGGAGCGGCGGGACGTCGATGTGGATCACGCTGAGGCGATAGAACAGGTCCTCGCGAAACGTGCCGCGCTTGACCATCTCGGCGAGGTCGCGGTTCGTGGCGGCGACCATGCGGACGTCGACGTCGACCGACTTTTGACCACCGACGCGCTCGAACCGGCGTTCCTCGAGGACGCGGAGGAACTTCGTCTGCAGGCCGAGTGGTAGCTCGCCGACCTCGTCGAGGAACAGCGTCCCCTTGTCGGCCATCTCGAACCGGCCGGCCTTCTTTTCGGTGGCGCCGGTGAACGCGCCCTTCTCGTGGCCGAACAGCTCGCTCTCGATCAGGGTCTCGGTCAGTGCGGCGCAGTTGATGGCGACACACGGGCCCTTCGCACGGCGCGAGGCGCGATGGATCGCGCGCGCGACCATCTCCTTGCCGGCGCCCGACTCGCCGCCGAGGAGGACGGTCGCGTCACTCGGACCGACGCGCTTGACGAACGCGACCACGCGTTGCGCGGCCTCCGAGCGGCCGAGCAGCTCGCCATCGCTGGTCCCGGATGCAGGGCCGAGAAGCTGCTCCTCGAGGGCGTCGGCGCGGCGAACGGCCTGGTCACGCGCATCGGCGCCGACCCAGGCTGCGCCGAGGAGGTGCGAGACGCAGAGCGCGGCGAGCGAATCGATCTGCTCCCACGCGGTGCCCTTGCGATCGATCCACAGGATGCCGACGATGTCGTCGGCGCCGCCGTACACGGGCGCAGCGATCAGCGACCGATCGCCGGTCTCGGCGGTGACGACCTGCTTGTTCATCACGACCTTGTCGACGAGCTCCTGCGGGATCTGGAGCTGCGTGGATTCGCCGGTCGCGACGGCCGCGGCGACCGGGGCGACGCGGCGACCTGCGGAGAGCACGAACGCGCGGTGCGCGCCAAGCGCGGAGAGGGCTGCGTCACAGGCAGCGCGCGCGACCGCCTCACGGCCCGCGGCGGACTCGACGCGGAGACGATCGCCGAGGCCCGCGAGCGCGGCGAGGTGGCGGCGAGCGCGGTCGTCGATCCCGACGAGCGCGAGCAGCTGACGGGTGCCGACTTCCATCGTGACGTGACTCGATGCCTTGGTGACGGCGACGCCGTCCGTCGGCAGGTACGCCATCTTCGTGGCGCCGAGGACGATCTCGTCGCCGGCTTCGAGCCGGTTGAGCACGGCGGGCGCGCCGTTGATCAGGGTGCGGGTCTTGCCGCTCTCGTCGACCCAGGTCATCGCGCCGTCACGCAGCTCGATGCGGCCGTGCTCGCGCGAGACGGTCGGATCCGTCAGCTGCACGAGGCAGCCGTCCCCGCGCCCGATGATTCCACCGCGCATCGGGAGCTCGAACTCGCGCCCCGCATCGGGGCCCTCGATCACGACCAGACGGGCCAGTGACATGTCGGCATCTTACCCGCTGTAGTAGCCTGCGAGGCATGACACGCCTCGTGATCGCCCTCGCGTCTGCCGTCCTCGGGTCCGTCGTTGCTATGGGCTGCAGCGGCGCGGCCAAGCAAGACACCACGACCACCGGCAGCGGCGGGTCCGGCTCGAGAGAGCCCGCGTACCTGACCAAGAAGGTCCTGGTCTCGTGGGGCATCTCGCCCATCGGCGAGATGGCGGACATCTTCCTCGCGACCACGGACGAGACCGGCAAGCAGGTCAGTCACTCGATCGGGCGCTACAAGGGCACGTGCACGGTGTTCACGCCCGCGTCGGAGATGAATGCGATCACGGGCGTGCGGTGCAAGGCGGGCGGAGGTGGCACCGAGCTGCACCTCGTCGTGCAGGCGGGCGAGGAGCTGATCGTCCTGCAGATGCCGTTCACCGAGGGTGCGCCGCAGGACGCGATGAACCGCAAGGAGATCACGCGCGTCAAGGTCTCGCGCGGCATCGGCATTCAGGTCGACCCGGTTCAGGCCACGACCGGCGCACCGTGAGCAGCGGCGGCCGGCAACGCATCGTGCCGCTCGCGCGCCACGCGTGAGCTAAAGCGTCTTGAGATACTCGATCACGGCGCCGGACTCGGCGCCGAGGTCGGCGAGGAACGGATGGCCGGCGACGGAGAAGCCGGGGCGACGCGCATCGTGGAGATACGTATCCGGGCCGAGCGCGGTATTCGGATCGCGCATCGTGACGCCGATGGTGGTGAGGTCATACGGCGCCGCGAGATCGACGACAAACGTCGGTGCGCGGCGATCCGGTGGCGTCGCCATGACCGCGAGGCTCGGCCATTGCCCGGCATGCCCGTACGGCGCGCGCGCCCAGACGTTGGTCAGGACCGGCGGCACGTACCCGGTGGAGCGCTCGAACTTCGTGTGCCCGCGGGTCAGCGCCGGATCGTTGGCTGCGCGCACGAAGCTGTCGGTCGGCGCCAGCACGCGCGCCGGGTCGGTTCCGAGATCGGCGAGCGCGATGACGGATTCGTCGTAGTCGGTGACGCGGCCGTCGGTGGCATAGGTGCCGTGGCAGTCCGCGCAGCGCTCGACGAACAGCGCGCGACCACGGTCGGCGAGGGCACGGACGATCGGACCGGGAAACGCAGGGCGCTGCGCGGGCTGGCGCAGATACGCGCCGAGGCTCGCGCCCTGGAACGGGTGCGCCTCGAGCCACTCGGGGCGGACGCCCGCCGCGATGTCCGCCTCGACCGCGAGCAGGTCGGTCGGGCCCTGGCCGCTCGCATCCCATGACAGCGTGACTCGTTGTGCGTAGCCGATGACGTCGGGGACCTTTGCCCAGCCGGTGATCGGCGCGTACTCGATGCGGGTTTGCGTCAGCTGCGCGAGCGCGAGCACCAACGACTCGATCGTCGCGACCCGGCCGGGCGGGTTGTTACGGGTCCGTGCGCGGAGCTCGGCGCGATCGGTCGTCCGCTGCTGTAGCGCGTGCATCGTCGCGGCGGTCAGGACCTCGCGGTAGGCCGCGGGCCAGACCAGGCCGTGCTCCTCCGCCGCCGCGGTGGCGAGCTTGCCGAGGTGGCTGGCGGTGAACTTGGGCTGGGACGTCAGCTGGGCGAACGCCGCGTCGTAGTCGTGGATCCGCACCCGCTTGTTGCCTAGCCCGACGATCAAGGCCTCGCCGCCAGGCCACCTCAAGCGGTCCGCGTGGCACAGCGAGCAGCTGGTCACCAGGAACGCGACCCCGGTCAGCGGATCGGTCGTGAGGTGCATCCCGACCGGCAAACCGGCGCGGCGATCGGGGTCCGCAGATGAGGGGTCGGGAGTGCGTGCGACGAACCCGAAACGAACCGACAGAGACGCAGGCGTCGCACCCAGAATTCGGGGGTACGCGCGCTGCAATCCCAAAAATAATGCATACGGGATCCCCGTTTTATAAGGGTCTCCGATCCCGCTCGTCTCGAAGATGGTTTTGCCCGCGTCGCGCGAGATGGAATCGATCGCGTACTCGGCGGGGTCCGACATCATCTCCGACGAAGATCGAGGTGCGACGATCGGTTGTGTCGCAGGGGCGGGAGGTGCGGAACAACCGATCACACTCCCGATCGCAATCGCGACTGCAAACCGGCTCACGGAGCCAGCCTATCCCACCTGTTGCCACATAAGCATCGTTGCAACGGCGGGGTCCGTTCCTTAGTGTGGATGATGGTCCTTGGTGTGAGGACAGGAAAGAACACAGGAGGCTGCCCTTGAAGCTCGCATATCTCGCTCTGGCTCTTGGTCTCGGTACTGGCGCTTGCGTTGCGGACGACCCGACCTCATCCGGTCGCGTCGAAGGCCAGGTTGTCGACTTCGACGTCGCGAACGAGGTGGAGATGCCGAGGGACGAGGGTCAGACCCCCGACTTCGCCGTCATCACCATCACGGGCATGGAGATTCCCGGCAGGGGGCCGATGACCGAGCACATCGACATCACCAGCGTCGATACCGCCACACTCAACCCCGAGACGCGCGAGCTGTGCGCTCAGGCGGATCAGTTGCCGGGCACCGACGTCTGCTCGCTGATCTGCAATCCGGTCGGCATCGCTGCGAAGCTATTCGACCAGGGCGCGGCTGGTGGCTGCTCGCAGCACACCTGCGCGATGCCCGGCGACGTATCGATCCACTTCGACATCTGCGTCGGAGACTGACACGATCGTCCCGGTCGGGATGTGCCTGCCGTGATTCAGCGCGACGCGTAGTCGGTGAGGCCGCGGCGGTGGCGCTCGAGGATGAAGAAATTCAGCCTCCCGATGCGCGCGGGTCCGACCGCGTAGAAGGCCTTGCCGAGCAGGAGGTCCGGGTTGGTCGAATCGACCTGCACGAGGTAGTCGCGCAGACCGCGGGTGATGTCGAACCGCGGGTTGTTGCCCTTGCCGTAGTCGAGCAAGAGCGAGTGGAGCGCGTGGTTGTCGCGCGCGGTAGCGTCGACGGGATAGACCGCGTAGAAGCCGAACCGCTTCGGCGCGGTGTCACTGGGCTTGGTGTGCCAGCGCCCATCGAGGACGTTGCAGACGACCGGACTGTTGTAGCCCATGACCCTGCCGTCGTCGGTCTTGTAGAAGCCCTTCAAGAACTTCTTGATGCCCACGAGGTTGCCGAGCGGGATCGAGTTGAGCGGCAGGACGTTGATGCCGCGAAACTCCCAGCCGGCGAGGCCCTCGAGGTCGGGCATCGAGCCGCGCTGAAACACGCCCTCGAGCTCGCGCATGCTCATCTGCTCGAGCGCGAGTGCGGCGGGCGAGGGAAACGGTGAGGGCCTGCGGGGCAAGGGCGTGACCCTGGCGGAGGCGATGCCATTGGACGAGGACGGTGCAGCGGTGACGACGCTCATGACAGATACCTCCGTGCGTTGTCGATCACGTGGCCGGCCGCGCGCGTCGCGAGGGCCATGATCGTCTCCATCGGGTTGACGCGGATCGGGGTCGGGAACAGCGAGGCATCCGCGACGAGCAGGCGATCGACGTCGTGCATCATGCCGAACTGATCGGTGACGGAGTGCTGGCGGTCGGCGCCCATCTTGGCCGTGCCCATCATGTGGACGGTGACGACCTCCCACGAGCTCGGCGGGATTTCCTGCTTCAACAGCCGGCGCGCTTCGTCGGCGTTCGACAGCTCCTGCGCGCTGTGGAACGGCAGGAGGATGCGCTTGGCGCCGGCTGCGAACAGCAGCTCCGAGAGGAGCGACAGGCCGCGCTGCATCACCTGGGTGTCGCGCTTCGTCAGCTGGTAGAACGCCTGCGGGCGACCGTTGATCGTCCGGACGCGGCCGGTGGTCGAGTCCTCGACGAGCATGCCGGCGAGCACCATGTGGTTGTACTGGTCCATCAGCGCGCCGAGTTGCCGGCCGCGATGCGGCAGCGACATCGCGATCACGCTCGGCGGCAGGTTGATCGCGGCGAACGTGCCGATGCCCTCGTCGGAAAACTCGCGAACCTGGAATGCCTGGTGCGCGCCCTTCCAGCCCGTCACGTCCTCGTCGAAGATCGCGACGCACTTCACGTTCGGGTGGAGGCTGAGGTTGCCGCCGAGCTCACCCGACTGCGAGCGCAGGCCGCTGCGCTCGAGGAGCGCCGGCGTGTGGATCGCGCCACACGCGGCGACGACGAGCTTCGCGCGCACCGCGATGCGTGGACCGGCTCCGCCGTTGGGCAGGCTGACTCGACCGACGACGCCGGTCGCGCGCTTGCCGTGCATCGTGATCGAGTCGATCTTGACGTTAGCGTAGACGCGCGCGCCGTAGTGCAGTGCGCGCGGGATGTAGCTGACGAGCGAGCTCTGCTTTGCGCCGGTCGGGCAGCCGAACGCGCAGCGATTGCTGCCGACGCAGTGCGCCTGGTTGCGCAGGTTGCCGATGATCTCCCAGCCCTTCGCGTCCGCGCCCTTCTTGAGCAGCCAGTTGTCGCGGCCGATCGCGTCCTCGTCCATCGGCGCGACGTGCATGCGCTTCTCGACGCGCTCGAAGTATGGCTCGAGCTGCTTCGACGAGACGTCGAGGCCTTCCTTGCACCAGCGCTCGAGGATGTCGTCGGGTGTGCGCCACGACATGCCACCGTTGATCACGGTGGAACCGCCGACCGCGCGGCCCTCCTGGAACATGATCGGCGGATTGCCGATCGCCATCGTCGCGCCGCCGTCGCGGTAGAGCTGACGGACCATCGCCGATGTATCGGCGGTGAAGTCGCGGGTCTGGTAGTAGCTGCCTTCCTCGACGACGACGACATCGAAGCCGGCCTCGGCGAGCTCCGCTGCGACCGGCGCACCTCCGGCGCCCGAGCCCACCACGACGACGTCGCAGTCGAGGACGGTGTCACCGTGGATATCGTGGCGGGTATAGACGCCCTGGGGGCGTGCGCCTTCGAGCAGTGCGGGACGTGCGACCGCCATCAGACACCCACCTTGCGCTGGTGGCGCACGGAGTCGATGCGGAAGCCGGGGCGCAGCGGATCGGGCGCGAGAATCTGGATCTCCTGCGCGCGGACATCGGCCGCGTAGACGGTGAGCCGCTTCTTCGTGACCTCCGCGATCCACGGGCCGACACGGTAGCCGATCGTCTCCATGACCTCGGGAACCTCGTAGCAGCCGAGCGACAGCAATTGATTGAGTGCGCGTGCGAACTGCACGTGGAGCGGCGTGATGCCGTGCTCCCACGACGCGAAGTAGCGCTCGGCGTCATCGCCGCTCAGCTTGTGCGCGCGCTTGCGATAGCGGGGCAGGGCGCCGAGATCGTAGGTCGCGAACCCGGCGTTGACGCCCTTGCGGAGCAGCATCGGCGACGCGCCGATCGTCAGCTCGAAGTTCGCGACGATCGGGTCGGCGAGGTGCACGAACTGGGGCGGACAGATCACCGACACCAGCGAGTGCGCGACCTTGCGGCCTGTCGCCGACAGCTTGAACTCGGGGAGGTCACTCACGCGACGACCTGCAGGGCCGAGACGATCTTCTGATCATGACGGTCGAGATAGTCCGCCATCAGCGCGACCGCCGCATCCGCCTCGCCACTCTCGAGCAGGTCGAAGAATTTCGTGTGCACCGCCACGTAGTCGTCCGGTGGGCGAACCGCGAACGCCAGCGCGCTGGCGCCGTCGACCCAGATATCGGCGAACCGGTTGAGCAACCAGAGACCAGGTGTGAACCGCGCCGCCTCGACGACCGACCGCATCACCTCGAAGTCCTCACGTGCATAAGCTGGCTGGCCGCGCAGGGACCACGCGCGCGCCATCGCGAGCCGTGCGCCTCGCGTTCCCCCGCGCGGTACTCGCGACGCGGTCAGCCGGATGACTTCGAGCACCACCGCGCGGCGCATGGCGAACAGGTCGATCAGCAAACGTCCGATCGTCGGCTGGTTGATGTCGGGCTTGCCGTAGCGCAGGTAGGCGCCGATCACCTCGATCGACCAGTCCCGGTACGGCCGGACGACGATGCCCGACCCGCGCCGCGGCTCGACCAGGTTCCACTCGCCGAGCCGGCGCAGCGCCTCCCGCAGTGTCGGTCGCGATGCACCGAGCTGACGCGATAGCTCGCGCTCCGCCGGCAACCGCGAGCCGGCGCCGTGGACACCTTTGACGATGTCGGACAGGAGCCGCTCGAACACCGCATCGATTGCAGTGGTCGTCGGTTCTGGGTCGGCTTCAAGCGGCATCGCGAGGCTGGTCACCATGTGGTAAGACCAATTGGTAAGACCAAATAAGCCGAGGGTCAACGCCTATTTCGGGCGTGCTTACATCCGCTGGAATTCCGCGCTCGTAGGGCGCGTCAGCGGTACGTTCACCGTGGTCGGCACGACGCCGGGCGGCGGGCGCGCGAACTACACCGTCGACGTCACCCGCGCGGCGGCGCTGGCGCAGGCCGCGTACGTGAAGGCATCGAACCCCGAGACTATCGATGCGTTCGGTTATTCGTTCGCCGTCTCGGGCGACACGCTGGTGGTCGGAGCACCCTTCGAGGGCAGCGCAGCGACCGGAATCGGCGGCGTCCAGGCCGATAACTCCGTGATCAACAGCGGCGCGGTCTACGTGTTCACGCGGAGCGCCGAAATGTGGTCGCAACACGCGTACCACAAGGCGTCGAACACAGCTGTGGGCGACGACTTCGGCGCCTCGGTCGCGGTACCGCGGCAGCGTGGAACATGTCAGGCGAGGCGCTCGTCGTGCTGTGCGAGCGTCGCGGCATCCGGTAGCTGTGGCGCCTCGCCGCTCGTGCTGATGAAGGCACGGGTCGCGGCGTCAAGCTTTGCGCCGGTCGTTCGAGCGATCACCAGTTCGATGAGGTTACGCACGCGAAAGTCGCCGTCGCCAGGCACCGGGTCGCCCGTGAGCCGAGTCCATGGCAGCACGCGTAGCGTGGAGCCCGCGGCCGAGACGAGATCGACAAAGGTTGCGCCCCCGAGCGATTCGGGGAGCCGCCGAGCGACCGCGCCGACGACGTCACTCCACATGACGAGCAGCGCGGTGCCATCCTCGCGCCGCGCGTCGATTCCCGCACGCGTGACCTCCGCGATGACCGCGAGGTACTGGATCTGCCCCTTGAGGTGGTCGGGCATCGGCAACGGAGCCGCGGTGGGCGACCTGGACCGCCCCATCGCCGGTGGGGTCGTGGGTGGGTTGCTGCGCGGCTCGATCGGCACCAGCTCGGACGGCCGTCTGGAGCGCTCCGCGAGCGGGACATAGGCCTGCGGAATCACCGGCAGGCCCTGCGCGGATCCGAGCCCGTCGTCGCTGGAGGGCGCATAGAACATGGCGACCATTCCGACGACGTTGCCAACGATCAGCAGGAGCGGGGCAAGCGTACGACCCATGGTGACCGTGAGCTGCAGCTGTGTGAGGTTGCCCGTGCCGAGGTCGGGACCGAACACGTACCCGGTGCACACGGCGAGCCCGAAGCCGAGGAGCGCGAGCAGGGATGCGATCCGGATCGCAAACGGTGGAGCATCGCCGGTGCGGATGCGCTCCACCGTGACGAAGGCCATCGCAGCGCAACACGCCATCGCGACCCAGAACGTGGGCGTCGCGAAGGTTCCATAGGTACCTGTCATGCCAATCGGTACGGACATGCAGACACCACTGGCTGGGTCACACGCACGGAATGACCGCAGGCCCAGCCCGAACAGCTCGCCGCCGCCGGGGCCACTCGACTCCATCACGAACCAGTCGACGACGAGCGTGCTCGCCACGATCATCCCGATGGAGATCACCGTCAGTGAGAGAAGACGCCGCACGTCCCTTCCCATCCGGGGCACGATATCACGCTCTGGTCTGAGCCGCGACCAGGCCGATAACGCCGCGGGCACCGGCCGCGTACGCTGAACGGGACGCGGGCTACACTTGGCGTTCGTCCACGCACCGCAGCGGAACGGACGTCACCTGTGCGACGGTAGTCCGCCCATGCACCGCCTCGTTGTGCTCGCGCTGGTCGTGATCCTCGCGCTCGGCTGCGGCAAGAAGCAGTCGGCCGCCGACAAGGTGACGCGCGACGACTGCCTCGCCGTTCGCGATCACGTCGTCGACCTGATCATCAAGCACTACATCGCGAACGGCGCCGAGACGTTCGACGGTCTCGACCGCTCCGATGCCGCGACCATGGTGGGGATCCCTCCGGGGGTGGCGCGCGAGAAGTTCGGCGTGTTCCTCGCGAGTGGCGCGGCCGAGCAGTGGCTCGCGAGCACCCGCGCGCGCCTCGTCGCCGGCGCGGGGCTGGGCGACACGGTCGAGAAGTGCGCCCAGCGCGGCACATCGACACACATCGCGTGCTGGATGGAGGCCCAGACCATGGAGATCTTCCAGCGCTGCCCGACGCCGTAGCGAGAGCTAGCACGGGAGCGGGCGACCGACACGCCTGCCTCCTCACTGTCTCTCGACGACAAAGTGCCCGTCATTACGGGCAGGTCGGCTTGACGGTGGAGACCTTGGATCGCTAGGTTTCGATCATGACCAAGCCCAAGGCAGGTGGTGAGGCGCCGGTGGAAATCCCGGACACGCTCCCCATCCTTCCGCTTCGCAACTCCGTGCTGTTTCCGGGGGCGATCAT
>JAYUYE010000263.1:0-4941 GCA_043752985.1 Myxococcales bacterium | reverse complement strand
CGCCACGTTGACCCCCTGCTCGTCCGCCACGAGGTACCTGCGTGCCAGCGCGGGCGGGTGCTCCTCGCGCAGTGCGCGCCGGCCATGCCGACCGCTACGCGCGCGCGCGATCGCGGTCTCGCTGATATCGGTGGCGATGACCTCGACGCGATCAAGCAGTCCTCGCTCGTGGAGCAGCATCGCCATCGTCAATGGCTCTTCGCCCGTCGCGCACGCCGCAGACCACACGCGCGCACTTCCCTTCGCCCGCACTGCCTCCCCCAGCGGCCCGTCGGCGAGGTACTGGAGTGGGAGAAGCTCGCGGAAGAAGTACGTCTCGTGGACACAGAGTGCCTCGATCAGCGCGCGCGTCTCGACGCCCGCTGGATCGTCGTAGCGAAGGCGGTAGTAGTAGTCGAGGAGCGTGTCGTAGCCGGCCTCGGCGGCCTGGGCCGCGATCTTGGCGTAGAACAGCTCGCGGTCGCCGGCTCCGTAATGGATCCCGCTCGCCTCCTCGACCAGCGTTGCGAAGATCGCCGCGAGTTGTGGCGTGAAGGCCGAGCCGTTCTTCACGGCGCTGCCTCGACCGCCGCGAGTGCAGCACGGCGGACATCCGGATCTGGATCTTCCTTGCCGAGACGGGACACGGCGACGCGAGCGCCATCCGCTCCGATCGCGACGAGGACCGTGGCAGCTGCCCGCCGGCCGGCGGCGGAGCTGGCCGTCAACGTGGTGAACAACGCCGCCGTGGCCGCTGGCTCGGCCATCCGCGCGAGCGCGGCAGCGAGCACCGTCGCCTCGAGATCCGCTGCGCCGGTGAGGCGTGCCGCGATCGCAGTGACCCGCTCTGCGCCTGGACGCGACAAGGCGAGGTGAGCTGGATGCTCGGGCGCGGCCTGGACCGCAAGGTCAACGAGGACCTCGGCAGCGGCACGATCGTCGCGCTCGGAGAGCAACGACAGCGCGGCATCCGCAAGCTCGACGGCGTCACCGGTCGCCGCGTACCGCAGCTCTTCGAGAGCGCGTGGATCCTGCGTCCGGGCGAGGCCCGACAGGGCTATCAACCGCGTCGCGAGCTCCGGTGCGCGTGCCGCTTCGAGCAGGAACGGCACCGCCGCGGGACGCACGCCATGCCCGATCCCCACGAGCGCAGCACGCTGCTCGTCCGGATCTACGGAGCGCGCGGCCGACGTCAGCGCTTGCCAGGCCTGCGGCGTGTCGAGCCGAGCGAGCGCCTCGATTGCTGCGATCCGGACGTGGGGGTACGCGTCCGCGAGTCGTGCGATCAGCGCGGTCGTCGAAGCAGAACGCTCGAGCCGCCCCAGCCCCTGACACGCGTAGTAGCGAACCCACGACGATTCATCAACCAAACCACGGACGAGCAGGTCACCCATGCTCTCGCCTCCACGGTGGGCGGCCACACGCATTGCAGATGCACGGATCGTGTCCTGCGGTCGTCGCGCGAGCTCGCTGAGGAGAGTATCGACGTGCGATCCTTCGAGGACTCCGATCGCGGCAACCGCGAGCTCGGCGATCCGGAGGTCAGGGTCCTCGACCGCCGCGCGCAGCACATCGAACGACTCCGGACACCCGAGGTACGCGAAGATTCGCAGGACGTGGCGGCGAATGTTCGGGGTGCCCGACTTCAGAGCCGCGGTCGCGAGCACGGGCGTCTCCGTGGACCCGAGCGAGTGAATGGCGCCGGTCGCGGCATGTGCCACGCGCGGATTCGGATCTGCGAGCGCGGCGAACAGCGCAGGCACCGCGGCCACATCGCCGATGCGGGCAAGTGCGTCGCAGGCGCGGGCGCGGACCTCGGGTTCGTCGTCGACGAGGAGTGATCGCACGACGGGTGCGGCACGCGCGGTCCTGACGATCGGCAAGAGTGCGATCCGTGTCGCCGCATCGCCGCGCTGGATCGCGTCGACGAGAGAGTCGGCATGCAGGATCGAGATCCGCTTGATCGATTCGATCGCTGCTGCAGCGGTCGCCGGATCTTCGAGTAGACGAACCAGGACCTCGAGCGTTCCCGAGCCGCCGATCGCACCCAGGATCTGCGTACATGCGATCCGCTCGTCCGCCTCTGCCCCTTCGATCGCGTGGACGAAGCGATCGCGCTGAGGCTCGACGACCGTACGCATCGCGTCCGCGACACTCTTCGCGGCCCCACTCCACTCCGCGCGAGCAAGCAAGTCCGCAAGCGCGGTGGCGACCAGCCGCGTGGTGGTGTCCCCTGGGCCGACAAGCAACGATGCGATCGGAGCGATGGCGAGCGCTGCTCCCGTGCGGCCGAGAGCCCGCACCGCCTCGAACTGGAAGCTGTCGTCGCCGATGAGCTCGGCGATCGGCGCGACGACGCGCGGGTCGCTCGTGCGGGCGAGCACCTGGAGCGCGGGGAACGTACGGAAGAAGTTGCGGAGCCGAACGACCTCGATCAACGCATCGACTGCGACGCTGCCACCGATCGCTCCCAGCGCCTCGATCGCAGCGACGGCGACATTGTCGTCCTCGTGCCGGAGGAGTGCCGCGAGGTGTGGCGCTGCATCGGTGGCGCGCCGTCGACCGAGAATGACCGCGGCATCGGCGACGATCGCGGGATCCGCATTCGAGAGGAGCGCGGAGACAGCGCCCGAGGTTGCGTCGCCGATCGATGCCGACAGGGCATCGACCGCGGCCGCGATCGCATGCTCATTCGTGCGGGTGTCGCGTAACCAGGAACACAGGGGACCGGACGCATCATCACCGAGCGACGCGAGTGCGCCGACCGCCGCGCGCCGGACGGTCCAGCTCGCATCGGAGATCATCTCGATCAGCTCGCCAACGCTCGATGCACCGGTGGCCACGAGGCGATCGATGTGCTCGACGCGCTGCCGCTCTGCATCGGTGAGGCTGAACCCGCGTGTCCGGGTCACGCCGGCGGATCCGTGACCGTGACCTTGGGTGCCCCGTCACCGCCGCGCACCATGCTCGCGACGATATCCGCCTGCTCCCCGTTCGCGACCCGGAGGGCCGTGATCTCGCGTGCGACAACCGAGACGTCGGCCGCCGTGGTCGTTGCCGACTTCGCCTGCGAGCTCAGAGCGACTGCGATCTCGCGCGTCCGTGCACGTACATCGCGCATCGCCTGACTGATCTGTTCGGTGCTGGTCGCCTGCTCGATCGCGGAGCGGGCGAGCGTCTGCATACCCGTGGTCTGGCGAGCCGAGGTCGCGGCGAGGCCGGTCAGTGCATCCGCCTGCTCGCCGACGGCACGCGCCGTCTGCTTCGCGATCCGGCGAACGTCGTCGGCCTCCTTGACGAGCGCGGTGACCGCTCCGCCTTGCTCGGCCGTCGCAGTCGTCACATCGGCGGACAGCCGAGCGACGTCGCGCGTCCCTTCCGCGATCTCCTTGGCCGCGCGCGCCTGCTCGGTGATCGCACGAGCGTTCTGCACGGCGTGCTTGCGGGCACCTTCCATGGCGCGCGCGATCTCGCTGGCTCCCCGCGCCTGCTCCGCGATCGCGGTGACCATGCGCTGCGTTCCCGTCGCGATGTCGCCGACGTTCGCCGACATCCCTGCGACGCCGCGAAGCTGCTCGTTGACAGAAGTCGCGGTCCGCTGCGTCGCGATGCGCATCTGCGCTGCGACGCGGGCGAGCTCGGTTGCACTCGTAGCTTGCTCCTCGGTGGCGCGACTCACCTTCTCGGCGTTGGCGGCCAGCACGTTGTTCGCCTTGAGCAGATCACGGAGCGCGCGAGCCTGCTCGTTCGTGGCATCGCGGGTCTGCTTCGCCATCGCGCGCATCTCGCCGCCCGATCGGGCGAGGCTCTGCGTCGACTGCGTCTGCTCGGTGCTCGCGCGCGCGATCGCTCGGCTCTCGGACTCGAGGCGAGCCGTCGACGCCGAGACGGTCTGCACGGCGCGAACCTGCTCCTCGGTCGCCGCGCTGATGTTACGGATCGACCCGTCGAGCGTCTCGACGCCTTCGAGGATCGTCTGCAGCCCCGTGCGCGCATCCTCGCTGAGCTGCACGCCCTCGTCGGCGAGGCGCAAGCCGTCCGCGTTCGACGAAACCGCGTCGCGGGCAACGCCCTGGAGCGAGCGAACGATCTTGGCGACGTCCGTTGCTGCAGCGGCGGCGCGATCGGCGAGTGCGCGAACCTCCTCGGCGATGACGGCGAAGCCGCGGCCGTGCTCGCCCGCGCGGGCCGCCTCGATGCTGGCGTTCAGCGACAATAGATTCGTGCGATCTGCGATCAGATTGATCGTCTGGACGATGTCGCCGATCTCCTCGGCGCGCTTGCCCATGTCCTTCATCACGACGGCGCCCTGCGCCATCGCCTCCCGGATCTTCGCAAGCCCCGTGATCGTGCGGCCAACGGTCTGACCGCTGGAGCGCGCTGACGTGGTCACGCGTTCCGACGTCGCGCGCGTTCCTTCGACCACGCTTGCAATGCGTCGCGTCGACTGCTCGAGCTCGTTCGCCGCGGCGGCGTTCGCCGATGCGAGCCCGCTGACTTCTTGCGCGGACTGCGCGACGCTCTGCGCCGAGCGCGCTACCTGTTCGATTCCGGCGGCGTTGCCCTCGACCACTGCTGCATTCTTCTCGGCGGTGGCGGCGACCTCCTCGACCGATGCTGCAACCTCGGCGAGGTTGCTCGCGGAGGTGGTCGCGGCTTCCTCGAGTGCCGTCGCCAGCTCGGCGACGCCACGGAACGAACGCGCGAGCTGCTCGGACGTGGCGTAGGTCTCCTCGACGGCGCTCGCGCTCTCGGTCATGTCCGAGGCGACCTGCTCGAGCGCACCTGTGACGTGCTTGAAGCCGATGGCGATATTCGCCACGCGCTCGCCCACGGCCTTGGCATCGCCCGCGAGCCGCTGCGTCGAGGACGACATCTGCTCGATCGTGGTCGCGACTTCTTCGATCGTTGCAGCCGTCTCCTGGCCGCGCGCGGCAGCATCGGAGACGCTCGTGCTCGTCT
>JAYUYE010000262.1:0-1873 GCA_043752985.1 Myxococcales bacterium | reverse complement strand
TGCGTCTTGAGCCCGGTGACCGGAACGTTCTCGAGGAGCGTGGCGCCTTGCTGGCGTGCGCCCTTCGCGAGCGCCATCGTGACGCCGACCGGATCGGCGCGGCCGTCTTCCTTGACGTAGAACCCGGCGAGCAGATCGTCGGTCTTCGCGAGCGGAAACAGATCGGCGACCTGGCGCGGCGTGATCTCCTTGACGTCGATCCCCATCAGCCGGTTGAACGCCGAGACCCGGCGATACTCCTCGAGCCGGTCGCGATCCGATGCGACCTCGATGAACCCGGTGCGCTTGAACCCGGTGCTCTGACCGGTCTCGGCCTCGAGCCGCGCGTAGAGATCGCAGGAGTACTTGCGCATCTCCGTCGAGGTCTCGGAGGTCGAGCCGAACGTCACCATCAACCCGGCGGCGTGCCACGTGGTTCCCGAGGTCAGCTTGTCGCGCTCGAGGAGGACGACATCCTTCCAGCCCATGTGCGCGAGGTGATAGGCGACAGAGCATCCGATGATGCCGCCACCAACGATGACGACACGTGCACGCTGCGGAAGCGAAGGAGGGCTCATGCGGAGCGCGCAGGATACCGTGGTTGGCGGAGCCAGAACCCCGCGGGTGAATCGCCCGTGCCGCCCGCGAGCTGGAACCCACAACCGACCAGCGGCAACGGGAGCGCCGTCCACAGCATCACGCTCACCTATCACCCCCGAGCGCTACCCCCGAGCGACGGTCATGTGCGGCATGGACCCACAGGATCAAATGGCTCGTCCGACGACAGTTGCTGCTATCGTCGACGCCCATGGGTGGACCCGAACGTCCCGGTTCGGCCGGCTTGATCAGTGGTGTTGGTGAGACCGTCAGCACGGGCGGCATGGCTCGTCAGCAGAACGGGCAGCCGCAGGATCTGAGGCCCGGCGACATGGTCGGCGAGTACCGCGTCGATCAGCAGATCGGCGAAGGCGGAATGGGCAAGGTCTACTCGGCCACCCATCCCGTGATCGCGAAGCGTGCCGCGATCAAGATCCTTCACCCCGAGCTCAGCATGAACCGCGAGGCGGTCGAGCGGTTCGTCCAGGAGGCGCGCTCGGTCAATCAGATCGGCCACCCGAACATCGTCGACATCTTCTCGTTTGGAACGCTGCCCGACGGTCGCTGCTACTTCGTCATGGAGTGGCTGCGTGGCGAGAGCCTGCGCGACCGGATGCAGAAGACCCGGGTCCAGCTCGGCGAGGCGCTCGCGTTCATCGAGACGATCGCGGTCGCGCTCGAGGGCGCGCACGAGAAGGGCATCGTCCACCGCGACCTCAAGCCCGACAACATCTACCTGTGCGATGTGAAGGGCGCGGCACCGCAGGTCAAGCTGCTCGACTTCGGCATCGCGAAGCTCCTTGCCGAGGACGGCCGCATGGAGCGGACGCGGACCGGCAACCTCATGGGCACGCCGGCGTACATGTCCCCGGAGCAAGCCCGCGGTCATCGGGTCGATCACCGCACCGACGTCTATGCGCTCGGCTGCGTCGCGTACGAGATGTTCACCGGCTGGCTGCCGTTCCCGGCCGACAACGCCGCGGACATGATCGCGAAGCACCTGTTCGAACATCCGCCGTCGCCGATGATGCGGAACCCCGGTGTCGGGCCCGAGCTCGACGCGCTCGTCGTGCACATGCTCGCAAAGGATCCGAAGAATCGTCCGACGCTCGCCCAGGTTCGCGAGGTCGCGCGGCGCGCACTCCAGTACGTGACGAACCCGGTCCACGGCGGTCGCATCGCGACGCCAGCGCACGGTGTGCCGCACCACGCGGCGCAGATGACGCCGTCGGGCGGGGGTCCGCAGATGACCCCGGGTGTCGCTCCGCAGATGACGCCCGGCATGCATTACACCGGG
>JAYUYE010000261.1:0-4955 GCA_043752985.1 Myxococcales bacterium | reverse complement strand
CTCGTGCTGCTCGCGCCGGCGTTCCAGCTGATGGCGCGCTGGGAGCAGATCCTCGGTCCTGCGTTCGACGCGTGGCGGACCACCGGGTGGCGCGAGGTCCTCGACTACACGACGCAGAAGCCAGCGCGGGTGGACTACGGCTTCATCGAGGATGCGTCGGCGATCGACGTCGAGTTTCCCGACGTGAAGGTGCCGACGCTGATCCTTCACGGCACCCGCGATGACTCCGTACCGATCGAGCAATCGCGCCGGTTCGCCGCGGGTCGAGCGAACGTCGAGTTGATCGAGCTCGACGACGGTCACGAGCTGACGGCGTCGCTACCGCGCTTGCTCGTCGAGACCGAACGCTTCCTGCTCGGTTGAGTCCTAACCCGCAGGGACGTGCGGGCCGATCACCAGCAACAGGACGAGCGCGACTAGCATCGCGACCGTGATCCACAGGACCCAGCGCGTCGCCGTCGCGTTCGCCGGAGCTTCCGGGATCGTGGGCGCGTCGTGGTCGGGGACGAAATCGCTCTGCCCAGGCGGTCTCGGCATACGCGGATGAGATGCCGGAACGAGTGGAACCGGGGTGTGGTGCGCTGTCGCAGCTCAAGTACCTGCCGCGTCACAGGAACGTGGCGAACGCGACCAGCTCCGCGAGCGAGGTCCCGATCAGCAGGAACACCGCGAAGAACGTCAGCCGCTCGTGCGCCTTTGGATCGGCTGCGTCTGCGATCCCGGCGACTCGCCACGCGGCGAGCGGAGTCGGCAGTGTCGCGGCGATGACGACCCGGGTCGGCAGATCGAAGAGCGCTGCGATCGGCAGGCACAGGTACGCGAGCGTCAGCAGCATGACGTAGAGCTTTGCCGAGCGCTCCGCGCCGAGCCGGACCACGAGCGTGCGCTTGCCGGTCGCGCCGTCGCCGTCGGCGTCCGGGAACTCGATCGCGACGAGCATCGCGACCTGCAGCACCGCGAGCGGTGCGATCGCGAGGAGCAGGTCCGAAGCACCGCGCAGATCGGGAGCCTGGAGCGTGAACGCGAGCCAGGGCACGAGGCCGGTCACGACGATCGCGGTCGTCACCTCGCCGAGACCGCGTGCGCACAGCCGGACCGGCGGTGCGCTGTACATCCACGCGAGCGCCGCCATCCCGACGAGCGTGGGCACGATCGATAGCCCGGCGTCCGCGACGAGCACCGCCGAGATCGCGATCCCGATCGCGGCGAGCACGACCGCGGCGATCAGCGCGACCTTGCGCGGTAACTCTCCCGCGACGAGCACGCGACTGCCACCGGACCACCGGGTCGGTGTCAGGTTTGCCTGGTCCGCGGCGAAGTCGAAGTAGTCGTTCGCGTAGTGCGTCATCAGCTGGAACGCCGTGACAGCGCCCTGCCCCAGCACGTAGCGGCGCACGTCGATCGCGTGACCGTGGAACGCGGCGATCACCGCGCCGAGGCCAAACAGGATGAAGCCGCCGCCGAGAAACAGGGGGCGGCCGAGCCGGATGAACGCGAGGACGTTCTTCACGGAGCTACCTGCCGCACGACCCACCGTTGCAGCTTGTTCCGCAGGACGAGTTCGCGATGCACTCCTGATCGCACCTGCCGCCATTGCACTCGAGGTTGCAGGTCGCACCCGCCTCGCACGCTTGCGTGCAACCGCCGCCGTTACAGGTGACGTTGCAGGTCGATCCGCTGTGGCACGCGACGGTGCAACTGCCGCCGTCGCAGCCGAAGTCGCACGCGCTCCCGGTCGGGCACACCAGCGTGCACCGGCCCTGCGGGCAGCCGAGCGAGCACGGGCCATCCGGCTTGCAGACCTGCGCTTCACCGGGCGCCGGCTCGGTCGGCGCTTGCGGCGGCTCGGTCGACTCGAGGATCGAGGGAGCGACCGGCGCCGGCGGTGGCGCACTCGAGACGCACGCGATGTAGCTGACGGCGCACGTGATCGCGATCCTCGTCATGGGCTCTCTCGCATGACGAAGTGCAGCGACGTTGCACCGCGGAGCTGAGCGTGCGTGAGCTCGGTCGCGGCGAGCGGTGCGCCATCGAGGGCGATCGATTCGACGTACATCGCCTTGTCGCTGACACCCTCCGCGGTGATCACGAGCTCGCGGCCACCGACGAGCACGCGCGCCTGCGGAAAGCGCGGTGCAGAGACGATCCAGCGATCGGAGCCCGGCACCGGATAGACGCCGAGCGCTGCGAGCACGTACCACGAGCCCAAGGTTCCGCCGTCATCGTTGCCGGCGACGCCCTCGGGCCCGTCGGTGTAGTGCGTATCCATCACCCAGCGCGCCCAGCGTTCCGTCAGCTCGGGGCGGCCGAGCTGCGCGAACACGAACGGTGCGTTGATGTCGGGCTCGTTGCCGTGCCAGTAGTACGGCCGCGGAAAGTTCGCCGCCGACTCGTCGGCGTTGTCCCGGTCATCCTTCGCGAGCTCGAAGAACATCTCGAGCTTGGCGAGCGCAGAGTCGGCGCCGCCCATGACCTGCGCGAGGCCCTCAGCGTCGTGCGCACCCGTCATCCACAGCGAGTGCCAGGCGTTCGCCTCGGCGTAGTCGTTCGTGATCGCGAGCGGATCGAAGCTCTCCGCGGAGAACGATCCGTCCGCATTCTTGCCGCGCAGAAATCCGACCGCCGGGTCGTAGAGCGCACGCCAGCTGCGGCTCCGTACGAGCAAAGCGTCGCGATCCGCTGTGTGACCGAGTGCGCCGGCGAGCTGTGCGAGCGCGAAGTCGTCGTGCGCGAACTCCGTCGTCACCGAAACCGAGCGGCCGAAGCTACGCGGAACGTAACCGAGCTGCATGTACGCCTCGACATCGCTGCGGCCGCCGCGGCCACCGACGGGCGCGACTGGATCCATCGCGGCCGCGCGCAGTCGCGTCCACGCGAGCTCACCGCCTGCATCGGGAACACCCCGCGCGACTGCATCGGCGATCACGATCTCCGAGCTCGCACCGAGCATGGTTCCGGTCTCGCCGATCGCGAGCGGCCACTTCGGATACGCGCCGAGCCCTTCACCGAACCCGACCAGCGAGCGGACTTGATCGTGCGCGCTCTCGGGCGCGAGCCACGCGTAGAGCGGAGCGACGGTGCGGTACGTGTCCCACAGCGAGAGATCCGACATCTGACGCCAGCCCATCGCGCGCTGCGGCTGAGTCTGCCCGGCGAGGACGTAGTTCCCATCTGCGTCGCCGATCAACGTCGGCATCAGGAACGCGTGATAGAGGCTGGTGTAGAAGATCGTGCGCTGCGCCTCGGTGCCGCCGGTGATCAGCACGCGCTCGAGGAGCTTCGTCCACGCTGTGCGCGCGGCTGCCGCGACCTGCTCGACATCGATCGCGGAGACCTCCGCCGCGAGGTTCGCGCGAGCACCCGCGAGCGACACGAACGACACGCCGACGGCGAGCTGGAAGTCGGCCGGGATCGCGAGCGCCGCGCCGACGTCAGTGCCCGTCGCGGTGAGCAGCGTCGCCGACGCCGGCGCACCCGCGGCCCACACGTGGCTGCCCGTCCACGCGGTGCTCGCCCTGGCGGCGAAATAGACCGTGTAGCCACCGAAGCCGTCCGACATCTCGCCACGGTGATGAAGTTGACCGGTGATCTCTCGCGTGCTCGGGTCGAGCGTGATCGACGCGGCATCGACCTCACCGCCCGACAGCGTCTTGTCGAGATCGATGACGAGTGCCTGGGCGTCGGTGTAGCGATGCACGGCTGCGCGCTCGGTCGCCGCGAGCACCACGCCGATGCCGTTGCTCAGCGTGACCTCGTAGCGCCCTGCGGCTGCGTGCTCGTTCGCCTTCGTGAACCGCGCCTCGTAGTCTGCGACCTTGGTCTTCGCTGGATCGAACGCGATCGCCGGCATCACCGAGAGCACGCCGTAGTCGGTCGCGCCCGCGCCGTGGAGATGGAGGTGCGAGAACCCGCGGATCTTGTCGTCGCCCGCCCAGTAGCCCGAGTAGTGGAGGAAGTTGACGACGCCGAACGGGCCGCTGGTGTCGGGCCCGACCTTGACGAGGCCGTGGGGAACTGCGGCGCCGACGAAGCAGCTGCCGTGCGCGTACCCGAGGCCGCCGGTGCCTATCGTCGGATCGACGAGCGCGACCGGGTCCGTGACCTCGGGCAACACGGAAGGCGCGGACAGGTTGTCGCCACACCCGACGACCACGAGTCCGAACGCGATGGCGAGGTGCCTCATCGCGCCGGACTCTAGCCCACGTTCAGTTGATCGTGAATGGATAGACGACGAGCTGCGCGTCGCCACCGGTGCGCGCCGGGAATCGCCAGCTGTTGGCGCTCTTGATCACGCACGCGGCGACCAGCGGGTTGTTCAGCGTCGACTGGACCTGCGCGCGGACCTTGCCGGCGCCGTCGACCTGGAGCTGAAGGGTGATCGTGCCCTTCATGTTCGGATTCTTCTTCTTGCCGTCGGCGAAGCACTTGAGGACCTCGGGGCGGTGCGAACCGACCACCGACATGACGGTCCCCTTGTCGATCGCTGGCTTGGCGACGGCGGGCTCGGTCTTCGGCAGGTCCACGACCGGCTTGGGCTCGACATCCGTCCTGGTGACAGCGGGCTCGACCTTCGGCTGCGGCAGCGGGTCGGCCTTCGGTGCCACCGGAGCCGGGGTCGGCATCGTCGCTGCCACCGCAGGCTCGACCTCCGTGGTGTCGTCGCCACGGCCGATCTTTCGCGCCGCAGGAACCGCCGTCGGAGCCGTGGTGGTCGTCGTCGGCATCGCAGCCACCGCGACCAGCTTGGGCTCGGCCTTGATCTCGGGCGCGGCCTTCGCGACCGGCTTTACCTCGAGCTTGGGCTCCGCCTTCACCGGCTCGGCCTTGGTCTCCACCGTGGGCGTGAGCTTCGCGATCGCAACCGCAGGCGCAGCGGCCGCGATCGATGGGTGGCTCGGCGCAGCGACCTCACCGAGGGCGACGAGCGTCGCTTCCTCGGAGGCCTCGTCGAGACC
>JAYUYE010000260.1:0-4955 GCA_043752985.1 Myxococcales bacterium | reverse complement strand
CGAGACGGGCCTCGATCCGAGCACGCCCGCCGGGGCAGCGAACGAGGCCCTCGAGCACGGCGATCCGGCGAAGGCAATCTCCCTGCTCGAGGCCAAGGGCGAGCTGATCGCGAAGGATCCCATGGCGCAGTTGATCCTTGGCCATGCGCACGCGGCGCGGCACGACAGCGGACCGTCGCTCTATGCGTACGAGCGCGCGCTCAAGCTCGATCCGAAGCTCGAGGAGAAGCCTGCTCTGCGCGCGAACCTCCGCGCGATGGCCGCGGACAAGAACCTCGTCGTGGTGTCGGATGCGTTCAAGCTGTGGGTCGGACGCACCAAGGATCCCGAGGCCAAGCAACTGTTGCTCAAGGCCGCGGTCAGTCAGGACCTCGCGCGGCGCCACGCGGTGCGGCCCGTGATCGACGAGACAAACCTGGTCAAGGAAGTCGACTGGCTCGTCGCGTACTCGTTTGATCTCGATCAGGAGCAGGCGTGCGAGGCCCGTCGAGAAGCGGTGTCGAAGCTGCGCGCGCTCAAGGACGCGCGGGCCGTGCAGCCGCTCGAGCGTGCCGTCGCGCGGAAGGTCTTGAAAGGCAGGGATCGCGGCAAGCCGTTCAGCCCGTGCCTGCTCGACGACGCGAAGGCCGCGATCGGCTTTCTGCGGGGCCTCGCGAAGGGCTCGTGACGCTCGCGCTCCCCGATCTCCCGCGATGGGTCGAGGCCCACGATCTCGCGCGGGACCCCGAGAGCTGGCAGCGCGAAGGCGTGATCGGGCACGACGGCGGCGCCGATCCTGTGATCTGCGTCTTCGGCGAGCTCACGGTCGATACCGTGCTCGCGCTCGCGAACGAACATCCGCACCACACGCTGCTGTTGCCGCGCGAGCGCGACGATCTCGCGATCGCTCTGCCCCGCCCCGTCGTCCGCGCGATCCTCCACACGCTGCCAGACCCCGAAACGCTGCCTGACTACGAGGGCGCGGAGCCGTTGCCCGAGCACGCATCGCTCGCGCACCTACCCGAGGATCTTCGCGCCGAGATCGAGGATGCGCGAACACGCGCGACGGTGTGGACCGCCTGGGTCGACGGCAGTCCCTCGAGCTTCGCGTACGCCTCCGCACTATCCGCGGCGTGGTTCGAGATCGGAGTCGACACGCTTCGCGGTGCGCGGCAGCTCGGACTCGCCACGATCGTGACGTCGACGATGATCCGGGCGGAGCGTCTGTGCGGGCGCGAGCCGGTGTGGAGTGCGACCGAGGACAACAGTGCGTCGCTGCGGCTCGCGGCGCGACTCGGGTTTGTCGCGGTCGACGAGCTCTGGGTCGCGGCGCCGGCGGTTCATTGATGCTGCGCGCGTTGATGATCGCTGCGCTACTCACGGCCGGGACGGCGCGCGCGGAGACCACCGATCGCGATCTCATCTACGCGGGGCTCGCGCTGACGCCGCCGATGTACCTGCTCGGCGTCGGGATGCACGAGGGCAGTCATGCGCTCGCCGCGAAGCTCGTGGGTGGCGAGGTGGTGTCGGTGCGCGTGTTTCCACCCGGGATCGATCCGCGCGCGAATCGATTCCGGTTCGGATGGACGTACGTGCGCGGGCTGCGCACCCGCAGTCAGAAGCAGCTGTTCTATGTCGCGCCGAAGATCACGAACGCGGTGTTGCTCGGTGGATTTGCGGCGCTGGTGTTCACCGATGCGTGGCCGAGCAACCGGTACGGGCAGCTGGCGCTCACCGTGTTTGCGACGGGAATGTGGGTCGATTTCTCCAAGGACCTGGTCCTGTTTCACGGCGGCAATGACGTCGTCAAGCTGCTCAGGGGCTGGTGCATGACCGGATGGCGGCAGGTCCCGGCACGGCTGGTCTATGCGGGCATGGTCGTGGGGCTCGGTGCGATCGTGACGCGCGGGTTCCAGCGCACCTTCGACGATCCCGAGCTCGCGGCGTCCGCGCGCCAGCTCGTCCTGCCGGTCGTCGCTACGACGTTCTAGGCCGGGTCATGGGCGCCCAAGTGAGCGCCTCCGCACGGAATGGATGGGGGTTACTGGGACTTCGCCGGGATCGGGGACGGGCACCGCCCTTGCTACTCAGGCGAGCACGTAACCCACCCGAGAGAACAACTTATGTCACGGATCAAGATCGTAGCGCTCTCCCTCCTCGTCGGCCTCGGCGGCCTCGTCGGCTGTGCGTCCAACCCGGGCGGCGGCGGCGACGACACCATGGGTGACGATGCCCCGCCGTTCACCAATGGCGTCAGCACGCTCACGGGAAGCGGCGAGCCGGGATTCGTGGACGGCAAGCGCGGCGCGGCTCGGTTTGCGAACCCCGTGCACTGTGCGGTTGGCCCCGACGGCAAGGTTTACGTCGCTGACTTCGATAACGGCAAGATCCGCGTGGTCGACGCCGACGGCACGACCAGCACCGTGATCGCGCAGGACAAGTTCCGCCGCCCGTTCGGGATGGCGTTCATCGGCAGCACGCTCTACGTCGGCACCGACAACAACACGCTCGGTGCACATGACATCGACTCCGGAACGGTCTGGAAGGTCAACGTGTCCGGCAAGAGCGCGACGGTCGTGGCCGAGAACATCGGTCGCGCACGTGGGCTGACCGCGCTGTCGGATGGGCGGCTCGCGCTGACCGACTACCAGCGCCACGTCGTGAAGACGCTCGATCCAAACTCGGGCGCCATCTCGCTGCTCGCCGGTACCGAGAACACCAAGGGCATGGTCGATGCGACCGGCACCGCGGCGCTGTTCGCGCAGCCGTATCACCTGGTGCAGCGCGCTGACGGCAAGCTCATCGTGGTCGACTACGAGAACAACCGTCTGCGTCTCGTGGATCTGCAGGGCAACGTGACGACGTATGCAGGCACCGGCACCGCGGGCAACGCGGACGGCCCGGTCGCGTCGGCGACGTTCAACAAGCCGCAGGGCATCATGATGACCTCGAACGGCGACATCTTCGTCACCGACCTCGGCAACTACACGGTTCGCCGGATCCGCGGCGACGTGGTGACGACGGTCGCGGGGAACGGCAGCGCCGGCTACCTCGACCACGACACCAACCTGTCGGCCCAGTTCTACGGGCTCGAGGGCATCTGCGGAAAGGCCGACGGATCGATGCTGTACGTCTCCGACGGTGGCCGCGGCGAAGACCTCCCCTACAACTACATCCGGCAGATCAAGCTGTAGTCATGGTGACCGAGCGCTCCATCGTCGAAGCAGCCGCGAGGCTCCGCCGTCGTGGCGAGCCGTACCTCGTGGCCACTGTCGTCTCCACGTCGGGCACCGCGTATCGCCGGCCAGGCGCTCGCATGGTGCTGACCCGGTTTCGGTGGGTCGCTGGCACCGTGACCGGCGGCGTTCTGGAAGGAGATATCTCGAACACGGGGTGGCAGAAGACCAAGGACGCTCCACTGCTCGTTCGCTACGACGCGGCCGATGGCTCGGCGGCCGAAGATGATGACATTCGCTCGGCGTTTGGGCTCGGCTGCGACGGCGCCGTCGAGGTCCTGGTCGAGCGGGCGGGATCTCCCGGCCGGATCGATGCGCTCGAGGTTGCGGCGAGGTGTTATCGCGCGCAGAAGCGCGGCGCGGTCACGACGGTGTATCGGACGACCGTCGCCGGGCTTCGCGTCGGTGCACGGATGGCGGTGATCAGCGGCGGCGAGCTCGAGCTCGAGGCCGACCCGATCGAGGCAGCGCTGCGCGGCTCGATCGAGGCTGATCTGCGGATCGTGCTCGAGAGCGGCGTGTCGGCGACGCGGACGTACCAGACGGCCGATGGATCGACCGACGTGTTGATCGAGGCGGTCGTTCCGCCGGTGCGGTTGTTCGTGTTCGGTACCGGCCACGATGCCGTGCCCCTCGCGCAGCTGGCGCACCAGGTCGGCTGGGAAGTCGTGATCTGCGCGACCGAGGTGGCCGGAAGGAAGTATTCGACGCGCGAACGGTTCGCGGTCGCGGTCGAGATGTTGATCGGAACGCCGGAGGAGATCGCCGCGCGAATCGACGAGACCGCTCGTGCGGTCGCCGTGGTGATGAGCCATGACGCCGCGCGCGAACGCGAGCACCTGGGGATGCTGCTCGGCACCCGGGTCCGGCACATCGCCGTGCTCGGCCCCAAGCAGCGCGTCCTCGAGATGCTGACGGTGCTGGAGCGTTCCGATGATGCCCGCATTCACGGGATCGATCAGGGCGAGACGCCGCAGGAGCTCGCACTCGGTGCGCTCGCGCAGGCGCAGGCAACGATGGCGCTGCCGCGGATGCGCGAGCAGGCGACGCCGCATGCCGAGCGGCCCGTGGCGAGCCAGCCATCGACAGTAGTCGCGGCTGTCGCGGCGATCTAGTCCGCGCCCCGGGTCACGAGCTCGCGCCGCTGCCACATGCATGTGCGGGCGCGCGGTGCGCTCGGCGATCCGCGGAGCTACCTAGCGCGGACGCGCCGTCTGCATCCACTGACTGAACGCCGTCACCAGCGCGTGCACTTCTGAAATCTCGGCGCCGCCATCGTGGTGCTCGAGCCCGTAGGTCACGGATGTTCCACCTTCGAGCGGCTCGAACCGCGCGAAGCCGGCGACCGCATCGAGCCGACCCGAGCCGGGCTTCCAGCGAACTTCGCGGGCGACGTGGTCGTAGGTGTAGACGAGCGTGTACGTACGCGACGCGCCGAACTCGAACAAGATCTCGGTGGGCAATCCGTCCACGCCGGTCTGGATCACTTGCGCGCGGCGGAGGCCGGGCACCCAGGCGCCGAACGTCGCGACATCGGTGAAGGCGCGCCAGCACGCCGCGGGCTCACGAGAAACAACAGCTCGAACAGTCACCACGGCGGCATTCTAGACCGTCTGGGTGACAGTGCGGTGACGATAGGAACGGCCGCCGGAAAACCTGCCATGCTGTCGGGAACGTGCGGGTTCTCATCGACGTAACGAATGGCCGGGTCAAGGACGAGCTCATCGAAGCGCTGGTCCG
>JAYUYE010000259.1:0-4956 GCA_043752985.1 Myxococcales bacterium | reverse complement strand
TCGTCGCGAGTGAGTGCGAACGCCTTGCAAAGGTGCGAGTGGCCGATGAACGTGACGGTGGCCAGCCGGTCCCACATCTGCAGGCAGAGCTCGGCCTGCTCGATCGAGAAGATGTATTCGAACTGCTCGAGGTTTACCGGCGAGCCGTGGCAGAAGGTCAGCTCGTTCTCGCGGACCTCGTAGGGCAGCCCGCGCAACCAGGCCAGGTTGGGCTTGCTGAGCTGGGCAGCGTGCAGATCGAGCGCGTGGCGCGCGGCCTCGTAGTAGTACGAATAGTCCATCCGGCCGGCCACCGCGGCGTCGTGGTTGCCGAGAATGGTGAACGCTGCCTTGCCGCGAATGAGGTCGCAGCACTCGTTGGCCGACGCGCCGTAACCGACGGTGTCGCCGAGGCAGACGTACCGATCGATCTGCTCGCACTCGTACGCCTCGAAGACCGCCGTGAGGGCCTCGATGTTGGCGTGCGTGTCGGAGAAGATTCCGTACCTCATGGCGTTGCTACGCCGCTGTCGGCAACCGCTGGTTTCTTGCCCTTGTCACTCGGGATTTTCTCGCAGTGTTGCGTACCCTCGAGCCACTCCTCCAACTCGGGCGCTGTCCGCATGTGTTTCAGCGCGGCTGCCTCGAGCTGGCGAACGCGCTCTTCTGAAACTCCGAGCTCGCGACCCAGATAGGGCCGTGGGATGCACTCGTCATTCCCGCCGATGCCATAGCGGTTGCGCAGCACGTACGCCTCGCGAGGGTCGAGCTCGTCGAGTGCGCGCTCGATGCAACGTGTCAGTTCGTCCGTCAAGCAGGCATCGAACGGGAGAGCCTTGTCGTCGGCGAGGAATTCCTCGAGTGTGGCGTCGCCATCTCCAACCGGGGTGTTGATCGAAATCACGTCCTCGATCTGCAGAAGCTCGGAGACCTTCGAGGGTTTCATCCGGGCTCGACCGGCGAGCTCGTCGCAAGACGGCCGAGGGTCGCCGTCCTTGAACGCTTCGATCGCGTTCCGACGAAGCCTGGACAGGTCGTCGCCCAGGCCTGCAGGAAGTCGGATCGTGCGACCCCGGTCAGCGATTCCGCGCTGGATGCTCGAACGAATCCAATAGCTCGCGTACGTGGAGAACTGGAATCCCTGGGTGCGGTCGAACTTCTCGACCGCACGCATGAGGCCGAGGTTCCCCTCCTGGATGACGTCCAGAAAGTCGAGCCCACGACCGCGGAACTTCTTGGCGATCGACACGACCAGACGCAAGTTGGCTTTGACGAGCTCGTTCTTCGCATCCGCTGCTCGGCGCGCGGCCGCCCGGACTTGATCGAACGTTCGCTGCAGCTCGTCGTGGTGCTGGCCCGCTTCGCTTCGATGAAGTCGTGCTCTGGCTCTGTCCGCCGGTGTTCCGCCGAGATCCTCTGCTGCCCGGGTCGCCGCGGTGAGCCGCTGGATCATCCCCCGCACGTGTTCGGCCGCAAAGCGCATCTCGGCCAGCACGTCGGCCATCTGTTGCCAGAGAGCCTCGAGCTCCTGGTGAAGCTGGGCGGCGTGGAGCTCGGACACACACCGTGACAGCAACTTCGTTCTTCGGGATCCGCACTCCGCCTCGAGCTTTTCGAAGGTGCTGAACAACAGCCGGAGCCGGTCGTGCGCTGCTTGCTTGGCGGTTGCGGTCTTCGGCACCGCTCCGATCAAGATGTCCCATGGGAGGACCGAACCTTCATCGAGCTTCCGAGCAAGATCGGAGAGCTCTCGCCCCAGGACCGCGGAGCGCAGCAGGGCGCGGAGCAGGTCGTGCTCGGATGCTTCGATCCTGCGGGCCAGCTCGTTGGTTTGCTCCCGGCTGGGAACCGGGATGCGGCCCGCATCCCGGAAGTAGGCTGCCAACATGTCGGGATCGGCATCGCGGTCTGCGATCGTCATCTTCGGGTGGCGTGGTTTCGGCTCCCCCACGGGGCGAGCCAGACGCGCGACGACCTTCGCCGCACGGTGCGAATCAACGAGTTGGTCCATGGGAATGCGATCGCGCGTCCCGGTCTGCTTCAGCATCGCGCGGAAGACGAAGCCGCGCGTTCGCTGTTTGTGGCCACCGAGGAGCGGCTGGATCGTGTTGTGACTCGTGCGGAAGCCCATCCGACGAGCAGACTTCGCCACCCGCATGGAGAGCTGACGCATGGTCGTCCCCGGATGCTCCTGGAGGTAGGTCCTTGCGAGGGTCGCGATCGGCGCGGCGTTGACCCACATCAGGTCGAGCTGCCGGGTCGGCCTGTCGACAGCGGCCGCGACCTCGGTCGTCAGATCGCGGCCTCCACAGAGACTCTCGCGCAGCATGCCCTCCAGCTCGACGACAAGCACGTTCCGGACGAGCTTGAAGCTGCCGTCGACCGCCTTCTGGATCTGGAGCAAGCAACGGTCGAGACCGCGCCGTTGCAGCTTGACTCGGAGGAGGACGGCCAGTCGCCTCGATGACGGTTGGTGGGTACGGAGCTTCCAGGCAGTTGCCAGGTTCACCAGCCGCTCGGCGGGTACCAGGGTCCGGTCCTCGACGTACACCGCAAGATCATTCCGACGTTGGTTCCAGAGCGCGAGGGCTTCGGCCTCGGAGCCGATCTCGTGAGCCGCGAGGAGCGACAGCAACACGTCGTGGAGCTCTCGACGGGCGAGCGGTTGTCGGCCTGCAAGCATGGTCTGAAGCGGATCGACCTGGAGCCGAACGCCCTGGGCTGCGAGTCGCTGCGACAGCGTGGAAGCGAGGGCGCGTCTTGAATGTGTCGGATTGAGCAGCAGCCAGAGCTGACCGAGGGGGACGATCCGTTGCGTGGAGAGATACGCCGGCTCGCGCTGTTTCGGATCGACCCGCAGACCGGCGCCTTGGAGAGCCTTGTCGATGTCGAGATCGGTCTGGAGGCCAGTGGCTTGTAAGAGGAGGTGCCGCATCGCGCCCTCGACTTCGAGAGGCACCGAGGGAATGCTGCCCGACATCTGTCGTCGTAACGTTCGGATGTGATAGTCGACGCCGATCGTCGCGAGGTGCTCCTCGAGCTCGCGGGCCAGCGCCTCACGAGAGCAACCCTTGTGCTGGAGAACCAGCGCTCCCATCGCGCGGAACAACGCTCCTGGCAGCCGTTCGAGCGAGCCATGGCCATGGAAACTGGATGTCGCTGTCGCCATGCGTGCTAGCCGCCCGACCCAGCAACGGGGAGGAGATCGGGAGCCCAGCCCGCGAGCCCGCCGGTCAGGCTGCGAGCGCGCGGGAACCCGTACGCGCGAAAGTACGACGCCTTGTCGAGGCTGCGACGCCCGTCGTTCGAGTAGAACACGAGGCACGTATCTTTGGGCCAGGCGTCGAGGATCTCGAACGTGAGCTCGACGGTGATGAGCCGCGAGCCGGCAGGATTTCCGGCGTCGTATTCCGCGCGCGTTCGCGCATCGACGAGCGTGAGCTGCTCTCCCGCGTCGCGCGCAGCCGTGAGCTCGCTCGCGGAGATGTGAAGCGACTCGAAGACCTCGGCGCTCCCACGGATGACGTTGCCGATCTCGACCAGGCTGTCCTGAATGGCGAAGTTGTGGCGAACCTGTTCCAGCGTCTCGGTCGGCTTGTAGCCACAGCCGTCGCAGCCCCCGATGTGGTACCGCTGAAACAGGCCGACCTTCGCGGATGGATACGCCTGATGGATTTCTTCCATCGTGGTCGTGGCTACGATCTCGATCATCGTCATTGGTTCCTCCTCAAAACATTCCGAGCTCGAGGCGCGCGGCTTCCGACATGCGGCTCTTGTCCCACGGCGGATCCCAGACGATCTCGACGTCCACCTCGATGACGCCGGGGACCTCGTGGACCCTGGCGCGCGCGTCTTCCTTGAGCACGTCGCCCATCCCGCAGCCCGGTGCCGTCATGGACATCTTGATCTCGACCCGCTGGCCGCCGTCGATCGGATGGGCATCACACGCGTAGACCAGCCCGAGGTCGACCACGTTGACCGGGATCTCCGGGTCGAACACGGTCTTGAGCTGCTCGATCACGCGCTCGAGGTCGAACGCGCCCGCGGCCTCGGTGCTCCTCGGCTTGACTTCAAAGCCGAGCGCGTCGGCATCGTGAGGGGCGATCCGCGCCAGCTGGCCCGCGGCGGTCTTGACCGTGAAGCTGCCGCCGAGCGCCTGCGTGACAACGACATGCTCGCCGAGCGAAAGCTGCACTTTCTCCCCGCTCGGGATGAGCGCTGCCTCGCAATCCCGGGTGAGCTCGATCTGCTTCGGGCGCCCCGGCTTGTTCGGGTTGTCGATCTTGAATCCAGTGCTGATCCCCTCGACGAAATCGATCGAAACACCATCCGCTCGCGCCGTGCTCGGTGGATCGAGCACGATCGTGATCCCGTCGCAATCGACGGCGATGTCGGTCTCCGCCCTGGACGCAAAGAACAGGTCCCCTTCAAAGCGCGCGTTGATGGTGAGCCTCAGCGAATCTCCACCAGCGTCCTCGCCAGCGTCCACACGTGCGGCCTGCAACGCGGTCCTGGCCCTCTCGCTGATGTGGATGATGGGAGCTCTCGCTTCGCTCATCGTTTTGGCTCCTCGCCTTTGCGTTCGAGAGCGCTCCGCAGCGTGTGCCACGCGAGGGTCGCGCACTTGACTCGCATCGGAAATTCCCAGACGCCGGACAGCGCCGCGAGCTTGCCGACGTCGTCAGGTTTGACCGCGCCGTTGGGTCCCTCTGTCATCAGAATGTGAACGCGCCCGAACAGCGCCAGCGCCTCCTCCTGGGTTTTCCCCTTCAGCGCCGCGGTCATCAGCGAAGCCGAGGCCTTCGAGATGGCGCATCCCGCGCCCAGGAATCCGATGTCCGCGATGACGCCGTCCGCGAGCTTGACGTAGAGCGTGAGCTGATCGCCGCACAGCGGATTGAAGCCTTCGGCGGTGCTCGTCGCGCCGTCGACCTTGCGGAAGTTGCGCGGCTGCTTGCTGTGGTCGAGGACCACTTC
>JAYUYE010000258.1:0-4957 GCA_043752985.1 Myxococcales bacterium | reverse complement strand
GCTACTCCTCGAGCTTGATGAGGACGGGGTCCATGCCGGGCTTGACCTTGTCCCCGGTGACGCCGTCGCTGACCAGCTTCGTGTTCGTGCTCGTGCTCTGGGAGCACGACGGAGCCCGAGCCTCCCAGCTCGGCACACACCTTCACCTCGACTCGGCGACCCTGACGCCACTGCTCAAGCGGCTCGAGCTCCGTCAGCTGATCACGCGCCGGCGGAGCACCAGCGACGAGCGCGTTGTCGAGGTCTTCCTGACCGCCGCGGGCAAGCGGTTGCGCAAGCGCGCTGCCGAGGTCCCGGCATGCATCTTCGAGCGCTCCGGGCTCACCATGCCCGAGCTTGTGCGGCTTCGGTCGCAGGTCCTCGCGCTCGCCGAACGCCTCCGCGAGCGCCAAGTGCTGCTCCACCCCCCCTGAACGAACGTTTGCTGACGCTCGTGCCGACGGCATCCTGACCCCCTAGCGAGGCTGCCGAGAAATCTGAAACAGGTCAGGTGCGGCCGACATCTCACCAGGTAGGGATATCGATGCCTGCGCTGAGTTTTTCGTACCTGCGGCGAACTGGAGCGTATCCGTGATCGAACCCCGACTGACCCTCGTGACCGGCAAAGGCGGCGTAGGTAAGACAACCGTTGCTCGGGGTCTGGCCGAGCTCGCCGGGTTCGGCGGTGGGCGCCCCCTCGTGATCGGTTACGAACCCCCACCGGGTCGCGGCGACGAGCCCGTGCACTTCGACGTGGAGCTCGCCGATGGAGAAGCCGCGCTTCGCTCGGTCGCCGCCGAGGTCCTGGGCTCGAAGCGAGTTGCAGGAGCCTTGCTCTCACACTTCGCGATCCGCCGGCTCGCAGCGGTCGTGCCGGGGCTCCGCGAAGTCGCATTGCTCGTGCTCGCGCTGAAGCACACCGATGCTGGCCGGCATGTGGTGATCGATATGCCTGCAACCGGGCACGGACTGGCGTGGCTCGACACCGTGCGCCTGCTGCACGCACTCGAGCCAACCGGCCGTGCACGCCAGTTGATCGGTCGGCTCGATGCCAAGCTCGCCGACCGCTCGTTCACCAAGCTGGTCGTGGTCACCCTCGGCGAGCGACTCGTGATGGCCGAGACCCTCGAGCTGTGTCGCGCACTGCCGCGCCGTCCCGACCTGGTGGTCATCAACAGCGTCCACCGACCACCGGCACTCCCCGCAGACATCCTCGCCGCGCTCGCGACCACACCGAGCCTCGCGGCGGCGGCGACTTCGCTGAGAGCGTGGGCTACTCCGAGCGAACCGATGCCGGAGCTCGGTACGGCGGTGTGCGAGCTCCCGCGACTGATGCACCGACCGTCCCCGGCCGAGGTGGTACGAGCACTGGCACCGCAGGTGTTCTCGTGAGCAAGTCGACGTGGGTCTGCATCGGTACAGGCGGCGTCGGCAAGACCACGGTGTCCGCCGCGCTCGGCGTCACGCTTGCGCGCGGTGGCCAGCGAACGCTGGTCGCGACCGTGGATCCGGCGCGCCGGCTTGGAGACACGCTCGGGATCGACAGCTTGCTCGGCCCGACCGAGGTGCCCGGCCATCTCGGTCTCTCGGCGCTCGCACCTGACTCGTCGGCCGGCGCACGCGCGCTCGTCGAGCATCTGCTCGTCGGGGCGCCAACCCATCGCGAGCGAGTCAGCGGAAGCCGGCTGGTGTCGGCACTGACCGGCGGATTCGCTGGGATGCACGAGCTCGTCGCACTGGTCGAGCTGGCGCGCCTCGCGCCGGACTTCGATGTGACGGTGATCGATGCTGCCCCCTCTCGTCATGCCATCGACTTGCTCGCACTGCCCGCACGCCTGGCCGAAGTGATCGACGGCCGCGCGATTCAGTGGTTCGGCGAGCTTGCACGCGCGTCGCTGACACCGGGACGGGGACTTGGCGCCCGCTTGCTGCAGACCGCGCGGCACTGGATCGTGCGATCGCTGGCATCCTCGATCGGCGCCCGGGCGATCGACGACGCGCTGGGGCTGCTCGCGTTCGCCGCAGACGTCCGCCCGGAGCTCTCGACATGGATCGCGGGTGCGTCGCGGTTGCTCGCGCCTGCGCGGGCTCGCATCGCGCTGGTGACGACAGCCCGTCACGGCGCGGTCGACGACGTCGACCACATGGTCACCCAGCTCGCCGCGGTCGGCCACGCACCGGCGCTGGTGATCGTGAACCGCGTGCCCGGGCCGTGCCCACGATCGCTCGCAGATCATCCAGGGCTTCCCGCATCGTGGCGCGACCTTGTGGGGCGTGCCGCCGACGAGCTAGATGTTGCGCGTGCAGCGACGAACGCGATCGTCACTCGCGCGAGGACCTGGAGCGTCCCCGTGATCGAGATCCCATCGTTTCCCACGCACGACCCGGTTGCCGTCGTCGGCGACGTAGCGAATGCACTGTCACGAGGGCCATGGATGACCGGACTCTCCGTTACCAAAGGCGCTCCGGCCGGCGGCGCCTCATGACCGACGTGGTTCCACCGGTGTTTCTCGTCGTCGGCGCGGCGGGCGGAATCGGCTCCGCGCTGTGCCAGCTCCTTGCCGCGGGCGGCGCCACGCTGGTGCTCGCCGGACGCGACGAGGCTCGTCTGGTCGCGCTCGCCGAGCAGGTGGGCGGTGAGGTGGCGGTGCTCGACGCACGCGACATCTCCGCGGTCGGCCGGGTCGTCGACGATCTCATCGTACGCCACGGCCGGATCGACGGAGCAGTGAATCTCGCGGGATCGATCTTGCTCAAGCCCGCACACGCGACGTCGGCCGACGAGTGGGACGACGTGATCGCGACGAATCTGCGTACGGCGTTCGCGCTCGTTCGCGCGGTGGCACCCGCGATGAGTCGCAGCGGCGGTGGATCGATCGTTCTCATGTCGTCAGCAGCTGCCCGCGTCGGACTTGCCAACCACGAGGCGATCGCGGCGGCCAAGGCGGGCGTCACCGGGCTCGCGCTGGCGGCGGCGGCGACCTACGCACCGCGAAACGTCCGCATCAACGTGGTCGCGCCGGGCCTCGTGAAGACCCCGCTGGTCTCACGCATCGTGAGCAACGAGGCGTCACTCAAGATGAGCGAAGCGATGCATGCGCTCGGCCGCGTCGGTGAGCCCGACGATGTCGCCAGCATGATCGCCTACCTCCTCGACCCCACTCATCGGTGGGTGACGGGTCAGGTGTTCGGCATCGACGGTGGCCTCGGTGCGTTGCGACCCCGCTGAGGTCAGCCTGCAGCCGACGCTTCGCACGCAAGCCGAGTGACTTCGTGCCGGTAGGCGAACAGCTTCTCGAGCTGGCGCCTCGCGATGCCGGCGCCGAGCAGGCGGCCCACCGCGCCAAGCGGCAGCTCGTACTCGATGTCGTCGGTCAGCGTGCACTCGTCCGGACCGCGCTCGGTGACGGTGTGACGGTGTAGCCACCGAGCGAACGGTCCACGGTTCATCTTGTCGGCGAACATCACACCCGGCTCGTAGGCGACGTGCTCTGCCTCGATCGTCTGCCAGAACGGCCCGATCTTCGTGCGGAGAACCACGATGGTACCGACCGCGAGCGAGCTCGGCGGCTTGATGATCTCGGACTTCTGCCAGGGAGGCTGCAACCGCGCGAAGGCATCCGGTGCCTCGTGGAACGCGAACACAGTCCTGGCAGATGCCCGGATCACACTTTCCTTGACGAACTGCATCAATTCTCCTTGGGAGCAGACGGACCGTTCAGCACGTAGCCGGTCACCCGCTGCCCGACGACGAGTGGCGGTCTGGCATCGAGCGCGACGACCACCTCGAGGATCTTGGTGTCATTGCGTTCGACCGGGTCATCGGTGCGCACGTTCTTGCGTCCCATCCGCCGGCCGATCTCGACGACCGTGCCGGGATAGTCCTTGCCCGGGAACGCGCTCGCGCGAACGATGGTCCTGGCGCCGAGAACGATCCGGCCGATGTCGCGCTCGTCGACATCGAGGCGGGCGCGCAACCGGGAGGTATCGCCGAGCACTGCGAACGGCTCCGAGGCGCCACCCTGCGACGTCGCCTGATAGTACTCGCCGACCCGATAGGGAAGCTGGAGCACCTCGCCCGCGCTCGGCGCGACCAGCTGCATGCGTGCGTGAACTGCCGCGGCTTGATCGCGTCGTGCTTCGACACCAGCGAGTCGCGCGCGCGCGAGCTGGATATCTTCGCGACGTGAACCAGCGATCGCAGCCTGCTCGCGCGCCTCCGCGCCCTTGACGATCGCATCGGCTGACTCCGCCTCGCGGCGTGCGCGGTCGAGCTCTTCGCCGGTGAGCGCACCCGCGGATGCCGCGCGCTCGGTCCGCGTGGCAACGCCGCGAGCGAGCGTCGCACGAGCTCGCGCACCTTCCGCCTCGGCACGCGCCGCGCGAATGTCCTCCGCGCGTGTCCCGCGCAACACGCGATCGAGCTCTGCGCGGGCGGCGAGTACGTCGGCCTCGGCAGCAGCCAGCGCTGCTGCCTCGATCCGCCGATCCAGCTCGGCGATCACGTCACCCGCGGCGACGCGCTGTCCTTCGCTCACCGCGATGCGCGCGATCTGGCCGGTCACCGACGCACCGACACGGATCTCGGGCTGCGCGGGCTCGACGACGCCGTTGGCGGACGCGATCGACGGGGGCGGAGGTGCTGCCCGCTCGTCCGCGTCGTTGCCGGGGGACTTTGCCACCCTGGTGGCGCCCTCGACGTCACCTGCACGAGGAGTTGTCGGTGGCTCGGCGCGCAACAGGCGCGTGGCCTGGACGCTCATGCCCACGACCGCCACCGTCAACACGATCGTGAACAAGCTGGGTCTCTTCATGCTGCGTTCTCCTCGGGCACGATCCGCCCATCGGCGATGCTCACGATCCGGTCACCGAAGCCGAAGATTCGCGAGTCGTGAGTCACGATCACCACCGTCGAGCCACGCTCGCGTGCGAGCTCGGCGAGCAGCTCGGTGACTGCGAGCCCGGCCTGCGCGTCGAG
>JAYUYE010000257.1:0-4961 GCA_043752985.1 Myxococcales bacterium | reverse complement strand
TGTTCGGCCGCGACGTCGGCAAGCTGCGGCGCTCGTCGCTGCGCCTGCTGCGTCGCCGGGTCGGCATCGTTCCGCAGGATCTGTGTCTGCTCGAGGACCGCAGCGCCCAGCTCAACGTGGTGCTGCCGCTCGAGATCGACGGCATCCCACGCAGCGTGTCGATCGCGCGCGCCGCGCTCGTGCTCGCGCAGATGGGGCTCGAGGACGAAGCATCGCTGCCGGTCGACTGTCTGTCCGCGTCGGCACGCCAGCGCGTCGCGGTGGCTCGCGCCCTCGTCCGCGATCCCGAGCTGATCGTCGCCGACCACCCGACCAGCGCGCAGGACGCCGCTGGAGCCGAGCGCGTGTGCGAGGCGTTCTACGAGGCGGCGAGCCGCGGCGGCTCGGTTCTCGTGCTCGGTCGTGATCCCGCGCTTCGCGTGATCGCCGAGCGCAACAACTGGCGCCAGCTCGCGCTGATCGATGGCCGGCTGATGCCGATCGGTGACGTCGAGCTCGAGGGCCGCACGATCGAGGAGATCCTCGTCGAGATCGAGTCCGCGCCCACGCAGATCCAGCCGATCGCCGATCCGGATCTCCCGAACCTGGTGCCGTTCCCGATCGCCGCCCGGCCGGCAGGTGCACGATGAAGATGCGCACGCTGCGCCGGCTTCGTGCGCAGGCCCCGCGCCAGGTGCGCCGCCGCAGCTTCGATCTCAGTGACGCGACGGTCGAGCCGGATCCGGGACCGCCACCCGAGGCCGTGTTCGACCGCGTGACCGGTCCTCATGTTCGCCGTCGAGGAATCTCGATGCCTGGCGCGGTCGACGAGGAGACGTGATCGGTCGCGTTCTCACGTGCGCAGCCTCGGCGCTGCGCCGGACTGTGCGGATCGCCGGGGAGCGGCCACGCGCTGCGCTGTGGACCCAGCTCGCGCTGACCAGTGCACTGTTCGCCGTCGGGATCGCAGCCGTTGCCGCCGAGACTGTCGATCAGTGGGCGCAGCGCCCGGGTGCTGGCGCCAGCATGGTCGTGTACCTCGGCGAGGACGTCGACGATGCCCGCGCCACCGAGCTACTCGCGGAGCTCCATGCGCTGCCGGGCATCGAGCGCGCCGAGCTGATCGCTCCGGCGGAATCGGCGCGCCGCCTCCAGCAAGCGCTCGGCGCGGATACCGCGCTGCTCGAAGACGTCGACCTCGGCAGCTTGCCCTCGTCGGTCGAGGTCACGCTCGCGCCGGGAGTCCGCGACGTCGTCGCGATGAGCCCGACGGTACGCGCCCTGCGTGGTGCGCCGGGTGTCGACGATGTGATCGTCGAGGACGGCGGCGATGATCGGTTGGCGACGGCGCTCCACACGGTTCGCGTCGTCGGGTGGTCCGGTGCGGCGCTGTTCGCGGGGCTCGCGCTGATCATCGTGCTCGCTGCGATTCGCGTTCGCCTCGATCGCTCCCGTGACGAGCTCGCGGTCGCGCATCTCCTGGGTGCGGGGCCTGGCTTCCTCGTGATCCCGACTGCACTCGCCGGCGCTCTGCAAGGCGCAGCTGCGGCGCTGCTCGCGGCGGGTGCCGTGCTCGGTGTGCTCCGGATCTACGGCGACGAGGTGCTGGCATCGCTCGCGTCGTCGCTGGGCCCGGTCGAGCTGGTGGTTCCATCGGGCGTCGAGCTCGTCGCGTTCGTCGCGGCGGGTGCCGCGATCGGCCTTGTCGGCGGCGGTCTCGCAGGAGCGTCGCGTGTGGCGCGCTAGCGTCCTCTTGATCGCGCTGGCGTCGATCGCCTCCGCGGGCAGCGACGATCGCGGCCGGCTGACGACCCAGCTCGCCGACGAGCTCGAGACCATCGCGAAGACGCTCGACACCGTGACTGCGAAGCTCGCCGACGCCGACGCCGTTCGGGTCAAGCGGCTGCGCGCCGCGTACCGCGTACTGCGTTCGCCGCTGCGCTCGACGGCATCGATCGATGACCGGATGGCCGCCGCGCGTCGGCGCGCCGGTGCGCGCTTGCTCGTCGATCGCGACGCCCACGAACGAACCCTGCTCGCCGACGAGGCCGCGCGCCTGCGCAGCGCGCACGAACGGACCGTGGTCGCCGCGGGCAAGCTGCCGACGATCGCGCTGCCAGTGTCGATCGCGGCACCTGCACGCGGCTCGATCGCGCGCCGGTTCGGTACCCTCGAGCACGAGCGCTCGAAGGCGACCCTGTCGCGCCGTGGAATCGATCTCGAGGTCGAGGCCCACGCGGCAGTGAGTGCGCCTGCGGACGGCACCGTGCGCTACGCCGGGCCGATTCGTGGCCTCGACGACGGTGTGATCATCGAGCACGGAGACTACGTCACGGTGATCGCGAAGCTCGACGCGGTGCCAATTCCGGTCGGAACGAAGGTCCTGCGCGGCGATCGCATCGGTCACGCCGCTCGCCATCGGGTCTACCTCGAGGTTCGCGTTCGAATCGGCGCCGGCGGGCTCCCGATCGATCCCGAGCCCTTGCTGCGTTAAGCTATTCAGGTGTCACGCGCCACGCATGCCGCCGCCTTCCTCGCAGGAGCCGTGATCGCGACCGGCATTGCCGCGCATGCCGTTCCGCGCGACGTCACCCGGTTCAAGGCGCTCGATGCCTTCGCGCAGGCGCTCGCGACCGTGCAGACGAGCTATGTCGATCCGGTCGACGAGAAGAAGCTGCTCTACGACGCCGCGCGCGGCATGGTCCACAACCTCGATCCGCACTCGACGTTCCTGCCGCCAAACCGCTATCGACAGATGCGGCAGGACACCGAAGGCGAGTTCGGATCGATCGGGCTGACGCTGTATCCCGGCGAGCTCGACGAGGCGCGCCCCCGCGTGCCGCCGTATCCCGGCATCGACGAGATCCTCGAAGGATCGCCCGCCGAGGTCGCCGGTCTGCAACTCGATGACAAGATCACCGCGATCGATGGGGCGCCGACGGCAGAGCAGGGCCGCGAGCTCCGCGATGCCGGAGCATGGGAGACCAAGCTGCGCGGCTCCTCGGGCACGCGCGTCACGATCACCGTGCTGCGCACCGGCTGGAAGGATCCGCGCCCGTTCGTGCTCGTGCGCGCGCAGGTCAAGCTGCCGACGGTTCGCCACAAGGTGCTCGACAAAGGGATCGGCTACCTCGCGATCGCGCGGTTCTCCGAGGCGACCCACGCCGACGTGGCGGTCGCGCTGTCCTCGCTCCGCCAGCAGAGCGCGCTCGAGGTGCTCGTGCTCGATCTCCGCAATGATCCGGGCGGGCTCGTCGATCAAGCGATCCTCGTTGCCGATCAGTTCCTCGACTCGGGAACGATCGTCAGCATCCGCGGCAAGCTCAGCACCGAGACCCAGAGCGCACACAAGGGCGGGCTGGCGACAACCGTGCCCGTGGTCGCGCTCGTCGATCAAGGCACTGCCTCGGCTGCCGAGATCCTCGCCGCGGCGCTGCGCGACCACGGACGCGCGAAGCTCGTCGGCCAGCCCACCTACGGGAAGGGCACCGTGCAGACATTCTACGATCTCGAGGATGGGGCTGGCCTCAAGCTGACCACGGCGCGGTATTACACGCCGAAGGGCAACTCACTGGAATCGAAAGGGATTGTCCCGGACGTCAAGGTCGACGCGTTCACTCCCGACGAGATCGTCGTCAGCGTGGGCAATGGCAGTGGCGCGGGCCCGGGCAGTGATGCAACACTGCTTGGGTCGGGGACCGACGATCCACAGCTCGCCACCGCTGTAAAGCTTGCGAAGCAGGCTCTCCGCGGTGGCAGCAAGTAGCGCAAGTAGTTCGGCCCACGGTTGTCTTGTCGAAGCTTGGACTGATAGAACCAATAGAACGTCTGCGTTCACTCTGACGCTGAGCGGGGAACCCATCCGACGATGTTCAAGCTGGTGATCCAGGATGACGAGGGGAAGACCACGGTCGTTCCCTTGATCCGTGACGAGATCACGATCGGTCGGAAAGAGGGCAACACGATTCGCCTCACCGAGCGGAACGTCTCTCGCCGCCACGCGCGGATCCTTCGCAACAATGGTGAGGTCCAGATCGAGGACCTCGGCAGCTACAACGGGATCCGCGTCAACAATGCGCGGATCGCCGAGCGTGTCGCGCTGCGGGTCAGCGACCAGGTTCAGATCGGCGACTACAAGCTCTACCTCAAGGCCGAGGGTGTCGAGCAGGTCGATGACGCGCGCACGATGCCGATCGAGCGCATCGACACCAGCGTGCGCGACACCGCCGCCACCGAGGCGATGGCCGCGGTCACGGCCAATGGCACCGGCACGCCGACGATGCCGATGGGCATCCCGCAGACCACCGGCAACGGTGCCGCTGTGCCTGCTGCTGCGTCGACCGTTTCGGGGCTCGCCAGCGCGCAGCTCATTGGCAACCCGAACCGCACGATGGTTGCGATCGGCGATACCGACCCCGCCGGTCGCCCGGTTGCGACGGCCGCCACTGTCGCCGCGCTCACCGCGCCGGTCGGCTACGGCAAGCTCGTCGTGCTGTCGTCGAACTTCGCCAGCAAGGAGTTCGAGCTCTCGCGGCCGCAGATGATCATCGGCCGCACCGACGAGAACGACATCGTCATCAACCACCGTTCGATCAGCCGCAACCACGCCAAGCTCGTCCGCGAGCCCGAGACGGGGCGCTACACGATCAGTGACCTGCAGTCGTCGAACGGCGTCCGCGTCAACGGCCAGGATTACGGCAAGGTCGAGCTGCGGCGCGGTGACGTCGTCGATCTCGGGCACGTCCGGCTGCGGTTCGTCGAGGCCGACGAGGACTTCGTGTTCGCGCGCGATGCGGTGATCACCGATGTCCCCGACGTCGGCGGCAAGAAGGGCCTGCTCGTCGCGGTCATCTGTGGCGTCGTGCTGCTCGGCGGGATCGGCGTGTTCTTTGCGATGAAGGGCGGCGGCAGCGGCGAGACTGGCACCAAGGCCGGCAGCAGCGAGGACGTCGTCAAGCCGGCGGGTAGCGGCACCAACGGCG
>JAYUYE010000256.1:0-1883 GCA_043752985.1 Myxococcales bacterium | reverse complement strand
CCTTTGGCGGCGCGAGCGCGCGATCGTAGATCCAGGGATGGCCGGCTCGGATCGCCGAGCGCAGCGGTTTGGTCAGCCGCCAGCGGCGCGGCGGGCTCACTTCAGCTGCGAATCGACCAGATGGTACATGTGCGCGTAGCGGTTGAGCGACGCCACCACGCCCGTGCCCTCGACGAACCACAGCTGGTTGATCCAGTCGGCCGGCAGCTCCAACGGCTTGAGATCCGCGGACAGCGGCTTCTCGAGCGTGATGCGTCCGGTGGTCTTGATCGCGACCTTCTCGGCCTTCGGGTACGAACCAGCCTTCGTGATCACGGCCTCGGGCTCGAGCGGCGTGATCCGACGCTCCATCTCGAGCTTGCCCGATCCGTACGTCGCGCCCGATGCCTCGTGCGCCTTGCGCGTCCACTGGATCACGAGATCCTCGGGCCACTCGGTCTCGCCGAACGTGCCCTTCGTCAGCTGCCAGCTCGTGCCCTTGCGATCGAGCTTGTCGATCACGAGGCCGGCGTAGCCACCGGGCTCACCCGCGAAGAAGAAGCTCTCGGGCGAGATGTCGAACTTCTTCGCGTTGCAGGTGATCGTCGACATCACGACGCGATCCTCGAGGATCGGCTTCTTGCTGTCCCTCGTGTAGTCGTACGTGATCTTCTCTTCGAGCGTGACGACCGTGTCGCCCCCCTTGGCCTCGATGCTCTTGACCGTGATCAAGAAGCTCTTCGGCTGTGGCGGCGAGATCCGAACGATGTCCGTGGTCGCGGCGGCCGGCGCGGCGGCCTGCGCGTACGTCCACTGATTGCCGACGACCAGCGGCAGCACGGTGACGCCACACGCGGGGGCCCCGGCGGCAGCAGCACCCTTGTTCGGCGCGGCAGCCGCGACCGCAGGAGCGAGCGTCAACGCGAGCAGGGCCAGGGGGCGGAGATGGCGGCGCATCGGACCCTGGTCATACGGCACCCCGGGGCGCGGGTAAAGCGCCATGACCTCACAGGATGAGGCGCGGGCGTGACCTTTGCGTCGCAGCGCCAGCGGCAGTTGGATGGGGCTCGTTCCATCGCGGACGGAGCATGGTGAGCTGCGTCTCGTGGGCTGCGCCGCGTCACTGCGTCGTGGCCGCCGTTGCGGCACCCCCATGACTCGGAGGGTGAGCCACGAAGCCACGAAGCAGAACAAAGCTGATCGCTGCGCGACGAAGCAGGCACCCGCGTCCGGTCGCGGATCAAACCTGGTCTTCGTGGTCTTCGTGGCTCCGCGACTAGCGCTCGCGGTTGTCTTGCTGGCCGCCGTAGACGCAGTTCGCGCTGTTCGTGCCTTCGCACATCTTGCGAATCAGCGTGCGGAACCGCTCGTCGTTGCGCATCTCGGAGAAGTCGGGATCGAGGACCTGCTTGCGGCCGAGCAGCTTGTCGAGGTGGACCTCGACGTCCGCGCGCTTCGCAGCGTGCGGGCGCATCTGCAGCATGCGAGTCAGAAGATTCAGCGAGCACTGGCGGCGACCGATCCGCGCGTACGCGGCCGCGAGCGAGTAGGTCGCGTTGACGTTGTACGGGTCGGCATCGAGCGCGGTCAGCAGGTGCGCGACGGCGTCGGTGATGTACTGCTCCCGGGTCAACCGATCGACCTCGGCGCTCTCGGCGGTCTTGAGCTCGGCGCGCGCCTGTTCCGCGAGGCGACTGCCCTCGGGGATCGAGCGCTGGTCGAACGAGATTGGCTTGAGCTCGTCCTCGGGTGCGGTCTCATCGCAGTCCTTCGCAACGACCTTGCGCGTGTTCACCTGCGCCTCGGCCTGGGGGCGCAGCGGGGGCGGAGGAGGAGTCAGCTCCTGATTGCCGCCACAGCCGAACGATGTGGCGACCAGCAGTCCTGCGAGGACCAGCTTCATC